>DASTHR010000093.1:0-6386 GCA_035718105.1 Burkholderiales bacterium | reverse complement strand
GACCGCGCCGAGGTGGACGCGCCGCCGCCCCGGGGCGCCTGCCTGCTTTCCCCGGGGATCGATTCCTGATGCCCCGGGTGACCCACATGGGCGGCCTCGTCCCGCTGAGTTTTCCGGAGCTGGCCAGAACGGCCCGGCGCCATCTTGCATGGGCCGTGATCCTGTCGCTGCTTCTGCACCTGCTGCTGATCACTGGCATGCCCTCCTTCGAATGGGGGCCGGCACAGGAAGAACCCGCGACGACCTTGTCGGCGCGGCTGGCGCCGCTGCCGGCCCCGCCTCCGCAGGCCGAGCGGCCTGCGCCGGCGCCGGCACCGCGTCCCGTCACCCGCCGCCCGGCGACCCCGCCCCCGCAGGCCGCGCCGGAAGCCTCCTCGGCGCCACCCTTGCCGGCCGCCCAGGATGCCGAGCCCCCGGCCGCCCTGTCCCAGGATTCCCCTGCGCCGGCCGCCGCGCCCGAGGCCCCGCCGGCGCCCGCCCCAGGCCCGGCGCGCGCCGTGGCGCTCCCGGCCCGCGCGGAGCTGCATTACGACGTGCTCTACGGCGAGGGTGGTTTCCGGGCGGGACGCGCCGTGCACCTCTGGCGCTTCGACGGCGAGCGCTACGGCATCCGCACCCGCATCGAGCCCGTCGGAATCGTGTCCTGGTTCTACCGGGGCGAGTTCGAGCACGAAAGCGAGGGACGGGTGACCGCCCAGGGGCTTCGGCCCGACCACTACGTGACCCAGCGCGGCCGCCCCGACCGCATGGAATACGTGATCTTCGACTGGGACCAGCAGCGCGCCACCCTCTCCACCGCCGGGCTCACCTTCGAGGCCGAGGCGGCCCCCGGGACCCAGGACCAGGTGAGCTTCCTGCACCAGTTGCCTTTCCTGCTGGACGGCGCCGGCGGGTTTTCCGTGCTGATCGCCAACGGCCGGCGCATCGAGCGCCACGAGGTGCAGGTGGTGGGCGAGGAAACCGTCGCCACCGGGCAGGGAGAGTTCCGGGCGCTGCACCTGCGGCGGCGCGCCCAGGAAGGCAGCGCGGCGGTGGACGTGTGGCTCGCGCCCGCCATCGGCCAGCTGCCGGTGAAGCTGCGCATGAAGAACCGCAAGGGAGACGTGGTGGAACAGGTGCTGAGCACGGCGGTGATCGAATGAGCATGCGGCTCACCCCGGCCCTGCTGCAGGCCACGGCGGACGCCCTCAGCCGCCTGCTGGAACCCGCAGGCCCGGCGGACGCCCTGCTGCATCAGTATTTTCGAGAGCAACGGCAGCTCGGGCAGCGCGAGCGCGCCTTCGTCGCCGAAACCTGCTTCGGCGTGCTGCGCCACCTGCTGACGCTGCGGGAGCTGCTGGGCAAGCGCTCGCCGCGGCGGTTCATGCTGGCTTACCTGGCGCGCTGGGGCGGTACCAGCCTGCGGGACCTGGAGCCCTGCCTGCGGGGCGACGAGGCGCAGTGGCTCGCCAGCCTCAAGGCCACATCCCACGAGTTGTCACTGGCTGCCCGGACGGAACTGCCGCAGTGGCTGCTCGAGCGCATGCTGCCCGCGCTGGGCGAGGAGGAGATACTGGCCCTGGGACGCGCCCTGCAGCAACCCGCGCCCATGGACCTGCGGGTGAATCTGCTGCGGGCAAGGCGGGAAGACGTGCTGGCGCGGCTCGCCGCCGACGGCATCGAGGCCCGGGCGACCCCCTACTCTCCGGCCGGGGTGCGCCTCGCCGACAGGCCCGCCATCAACCGCCACCCGCTGTACCTGGAGGGCGCGGTGGAAGTGCAGGACGAAGGCAGCCAGCTGCTGGGCTGGCTGACGGCACCGCACCGCGGGGAGATGGTGGTGGACTTCTGCGCCGGAGCGGGCGGCAAGACACTGGTCATGGGGGCGCTGATGCAGTCCCTGGGCCGGCTCTACGCCTTCGACGTGTCCGACAAGCGCCTCGCGGGACTGAAGCCGCGGCTCAAGCGCTCGGGGCTCTCCAACGTGCATCCCCAGCGCATAGACAGCGAGAACGACGCCAAGGTCAAGCGCCTGGCCGGCAAGATAGACCGGGTGCTGGTGGACGCGCCCTGCAGCGGCTTCGGCACCCTGCGCCGCAACCCGGACTTCAAGATCCGCCAGACGCCGCAATCGGTGGCCGAACTCTCCGCCAAGCAGGCGGCGATCCTGGAGGGCGCGGCGCGCCTGCCCAAGCCGGGCGGACGCCTGGTGTACGCCACCTGCAGCTTCCTGCCCGAGGAAAACGAGTCCGTGGTGGAAGGCTTCCTGGCGCGCCATCCCGATTACCGGCTCCTCGACTGCGCGGCGCTGCTGGCGGAGCAGAAGATTCCCCTGGACACCGGGCGCTACCTGAGGCTGCTGCCCCACCGCCACGGTTGCGACGGTTTCTTCGCCGCGGCGCTGGAGCGAAGCCAATGAGCCCCGGAGCCTCAGCGCCGGGACGCAGAGGCGCGCAGAGAGCTAATGCGGTCGGTATGCTGAAGCGCATCGCCGCCGCGCTGCTGGCGCTGGGGCTGGCCGGCGCCGCCCCGGCACAGGAACCGGCCGCCGTCCCCGCGACGGGCACGCTGCAGGCGGCGTTCACCCCCGGCGATCCCGCGGACCGCATGATCATCGAGGCCATCGGCCGCGCCCGGCGCGAAGTGCTGGTGCAGGCCTACACCTTCACCCACCGCAAGATCGCCTCGGCGCTGATCCGGGCCCAACAGCGCGGCGTCACGGTGCGCGTGGTGGCCGACGCGCAGCAGGCGGCCAATGTCCCCAACAGCATCCTGCCGGCCCTGACCCGGGGCGGCGTGGAGGTGTTTCTCGACGCCGCCCACGAAGCCGCCCACAACAAGGTGATGGTGATCGACGCCCCTGGCCCCGACGCCGCGGTGATCACCGGCTCCTACAACTTCACCTATTCCGCGCAGTCGCGCAACGCGGAAAACCTGCTGCTCATCCGCGGCAATCACGCCCTCGCCCGCGCCTACCGCGAGGACTGGCTGCGCCACCGCGAGCACGCCACGCCCTTCGCGCATCCGTAGATCCGGCTACAGCCGGGCAACTCACCTTCCCATGTCCGCCTGAAGGCGGACCCACAACCCCTACCCTTTTCCGTGGGTCCGGCTTCAGCCGGACAACAACGTCCCATCACGTCCGCATGAATGCGGACCCACACTGCCACCGCGAGCCCGTCATGCCTCTCAGTCCCTAAACTCACGACCACGGCACCAATTCGATGGAATCGAAGCGACCGCCGCCAGTGGGTTTCGCAGCGGCTCCGCCGCCGGCCCGCGCGCACCGCGCGATGCCGCTGCATGTTCCCGGTGCCATGGCGCCCTGGCGGTTCGATTTCGCGAACGGTTCACGCTAGAATGCCCGCGCACCCATGCGCAGCCACAACGATTTTCAGACCTTCCTCCACGAACTGGCCGCGGACTTCCAGGACCCTCGCTTCCTGTGGCAACTGGCGGCGATCGCGCTCGCCGTCGGCATCGCCTGGTGGCTGGACCGCAGGCTGCGGCCGCGCCTGAGCGGAAGCGAGGGCGCATGGAAGCTGGGTGCCGGCGGCTTGCGCCGGGTCATCTTCCCCTTCAGCGCCCTGATGGTGGTGCTGGCCCTGCGCTACGCGCTCAAGGGGCGCGTGCCGGTGCACCTGCTGGATCTCGCCGTGCCCCTGCTGGTAGCCATGGCGGCAATCCGGCTGATCGTCTACATGCTGCGGCAGGTGTTCGCCTCGGGCAGCCTGCTCGCGGGTGCGGAGCGCACCATTGCCTGGGGCGTGTGGCTCACGGTCGCGCTCTATGTCACCGGCCTGGGAATCGAGGTCGGCGATTTCCTCGACGAGATTTCGTTTCACATCGGCAAGCAGCGCATTTCCCTGCTGGTGATCCTGCACGGCCTGCTGACAGTCGCCGTCACGCTGCTGGTAACCATGTGGCTGGGCAGCACCCTGGAGCGGCGCGTCATGGGCGTTCAGGCCCTGGACATGAGCCTGCGGGTGGTGCTCACCAAGGTCCTGCGCGCCGGCGTGATCGTGGTGGGCGTGCTCATCGCCCTGCCGCTGGTGGGCATAGACCTGACGGTGCTGTCGGTGTTCGGCGGCGCCCTCGGCGTCGGCCTCGGCCTCGGCCTGCAGAAGATCGCCAGCAATTACGTGAGCGGTTTCATCATCCTGCTCGACCGCTCGGTGCGCATCGGCGACAACATCACCGTGGACAACCGCGTCGGTCAGGTCACCGAGATCACCACCCGCTACGTGGTGCTGCGGGGACCGGACGGCACCGAGGCACTGATCCCCAACGACACCCTGGTGACCTCCACCGTGGTCAACCAGAGCTACACCGACCGCAAGCTGCGCCTCGCCATCCCGGTGCAGGTGAGCTACAGGAGCGACCTGGACCAGGCGATGGCGATCATGGTGGCGGCGGCGAAAAAGCAGCCGCGCGTGCTGTCGGATCCCGAGCCCATGGTGGCGCTCAGGGAGTTCGCCGACAGCGGCATCAATCTGGAACTGGGGGCCTGGATCGCCGACCCGGAAGAGGGGCGGCTCAATCTGGTCTCCGCCATCAATCTGGAAATCTGGCGCGAGTTCCGGCGCCAGGGCATCGAGATTCCCTACCCCCAGCGCGAAGTGCGCATCCTGGGCTCCCAGCCCGTTCCTTGACCGCAGGATGAAATCCGACTAGAGTGCTGGGTTAATCTCCAGAGAGGATTCTAACTTGATGTTTTCAGGAGTTTTTGACCTGCCGTGGTGGGGCTACGTGCTCTACGCTCTGGCACTCACCCACGTCACCATCGCCGCCGTCACCATCTTCCTTCACCGCCACCAGGCGCACCGCGCCCTGGATCTGCATCCCGCCGTCAGCCACTTCTTCCGCTTCTGGCTCTGGCTCACCACCGGCATGGTGACGAAGGAATGGGCCGCGATTCACCGCAAGCACCATGCCCGCTGCGAAACCGTTGAAGACCCCCACAGCCCCCAGGTGCTGGGCATCGGCAAGGTGCTCTGGCAGGGCGCGGAACTCTACCGCAAGGAATCGGTGAACGGGGAAACCCTGGAGAAGTTCGGCCACGGCACCCCCGACGACTGGCTGGAGCGGCGCGTCTACACCCCGCACAGCGTGGTGGGCGTGGCGCTGATGCTGGTCGTGAACTTCGCCCTGTTCGGCTTCGTCGGCCTCACCATCTGGGCGGTGCAGATGGCCTGGATCCCGTTCTTCGCCGCCGGCGTGATCAACGGCATCGGCCACTACTGGGGCTACCGCAATTTCCACGCCGAGGACGCGAGCCGCAACATCGTCCCCTGGGGCGTCCTCATCGGCGGCGAGGAACTGCACAACAACCACCATGCCTATCCGTCGTCGGCAAAGTTTTCCAGCCGCTGGTTCGAGTTCGATCTGGGCTGGTCCTACATCCGCACCCTGGAGTGGCTGAGGCTGGCGCAGGTGAAGAAGGTGGCGCCGCGGGTCCGGCTGGGTCCGGTCAAGCCGCAATGCGACGCGGCGCTGCTGCAGGCGGTCGTCACCCACCGCTACGATGTGCTGGCGCGCTACGCCACGTCCCTGGGGCGCGCCTACGCCGCGGAGAAGCGACGGCTGGGCAACGCGCTGGCGCGGGTGAACCGCCGCGACCTGCGGCGCCTGATGCTGGCCGAGGCTGCCACGCTGGGCGCGGGGGACCGCGCCCAGCTGGATGCGCTGCTCTCGGGCAGCAAGGCGCTGGCCACGGCCTACGAGCTGCGCCAGGAGCTGTCCGCGGTATGGGCGCGCTCCACCGCCTCCCGCGAGCAGCTGGTGAAACAGCTGGAAGACTGGTGCGCCCGGGCCGAGGCAAGCGGCATCGCGGCGCTGCAGGAGTTCAGCCTGAGGCTTCGGTCCTACGCATAGCCGGAGCGCCGGACAAACAAAAAGGCCCGCGACCGCGGGCCTTTTTCGTTCCGGACGAAGCGGCTTACTTCAGCTTCGTCTCCTTGTACTTCACGTGCTTCCGTGCCTTGGGATCGAATTTCATGAATTCGAGCTTCTCGGTCGTGGTCTTCTTGTTCTTGGTCGTGGTGTAGAAATGACCGGTTCCGGCCGTGGATTCCAGCTTGATCTTCTCGCGAGCACCCTTCGCCATGTGCGTCTCCCCTCAGTTGATCAGGCTTCGCCGCGGGCGCGGAGTTCCGCCAGCACCACGTCGATGCCCTTCTTGTCGATGGTACGCAGTCCAGCGGCGGTAACCCGCAGGCTGACCCAGCGCTTCTCGCTCTCCACCCAGAAACGGCGATAGTGGATGTTGGTCATGAACCGCCGACGGGTCTTGTTGTTGGCATGGGAAACATGGTTTCCCGTTATCGGTTTCTTGCCGGTCACATCGCAGACGCGTGCCATGATGCTGCTCCAAATTCGGAAAGGGGCGGATTATGACACAGTTACCG
>DASTHR010000092.1:0-5678 GCA_035718105.1 Burkholderiales bacterium | reverse complement strand
CATTGCGACTGCACCCCGTTTTAGTGCCCCTTCCCCCGAAGGAGCTTTGGAGGTTATTCACGTTGACGAGCGCGAAACCCGTACGTGGTAAACGCATCTGGAGCAGAAACCGTGCCACGAGTCGGAATGTAGTTCATAACGGCATGAACATACACGATATTGTGACGTTCATAGCCAACTCCCCGGAACCCCCATCATTGGGGATTATTCCCCAATCCTGCGTATAAATACTACGTAGTCCCCACATATTGGGTCCGTTCACTCCATCGGGGCAGCAAGGTCGGAATCTGGTCGGTGGGCGGGCGGTACCAAACCAGCCAGTCCTGGCCTGAGGGAGCGCGTCGTGCCCAAGGGGCATGGGTACGCGTTGCGGCGGGAGCCGCAGGTGCCACGAACCCAGTGACTGCCCGGCGTGGGAATCAGGCGGCTTCGGAGCGCGAGGCGATGACCAGGCGCACGAGTTCGGGGATGCTGCGCACGCCGAGTTTGTCGATCATGCGCGCGCGGTGCACCTCCACCGTGCGCAGGCTGATCCCCAGCGCCTCGGCAATCTCCCGGTTGGCCCGACCCTCGGCCACCATCTCCATGACCTGACGCTCGCGCAGCGTGAGCCCGCGCAGGCGCTCGGCAAAGCCACCGGCCTCGGCAGCCTGGCGGCGCCGTTGCGAGTCACGGTCGAGCGCCGTCGTCATGGCCTTGAGCAGGCTGTCCTCGTCAACGGGTTTTTCCAGGAAATCCTCGGCCCCGGCCTTGAGGGCGGCTCGGGCCATGGGCACGTCCCCATGCCCGGTGATGATGATCACCGGCAGGGGATCGCCCCGCTTGACCAACTCGGTCTGCAGGTCCAGGCCGCTTATTCCCGGCATGCGCACATCGAGCAGCAGGCAACCCGCCTCACCCCCACGGTGGGAGGCGAGGAACGACTCCGCAGAGGCGAAACAGGCGGTGCGGAAGCCCCTTACGCCCAGGAGCAGCGACAAGGAGTCGCGCACCGCGGCATCGTCATCAACGATAAAGACCGTCGCTTCACGGGCGAGTTGTTCCAGGGAGCTCATAAATCGGTAGCGTCAAATTGAATACGGCCCCGCCGGATGTGGCAGGTTCATGCCATAGTCTACCCCGGTGTGCCTCCACAATCGAACGGCTGATGACGAGGCCGAGCCCCATGCCGCGGGGTTTGCCGGTGGCGAAGGGCTGGAACAGGCGAGGCCGGAGTTCCTCGGAAACCCCGGGTCCCGAATCCTCCACCCGGATATGCAGCATCTGGCCGTTTTCGGTACCGGCCACCGTGATCGTGCGCGGACCCTGCTTGCTGCCGATGGCGTCGACGGCGTTCCCGATGAGGTTGTGCAGCACAATCTCGATCTGCAGCCGGTCTGCAAGCACTTGCGGGAGGGACGCGGGGCAATCCACCTTGAGCTCAATGCCCCCGCGACTCAGACGGTTCTGCAGGGCCTCGGCGGCGGAGCGCACCAGTTCCACCGCGGAGCAGGGCTCAAGGCGGACCACGCCGGTTCCGAAGTACTCGCGCAGGCGCCTGACCACCTCCGCCGCGCGCGCGGCTTCCTTTACCGACTTGTCTATGGTTTCGACGATCTGCCTTTCGCGTCCCTCAGGGCTCTCCGCCATGGCGCGGAGGGCGCGAAGGTAGGCCGTGATGGCGGAAAGCGGCTGGTTGAGCTCGTGGGCAAGCGCGGACGCCATCTCGCCCGCCCCGGCCAGGCGAAGCATGCGGTTGAGCTCCGATTCGCGGTCGTTCAGGGCGCTCAGGGCTCCGCGTCGCTCGTTGACCACCATTCCTAGGAACAGGCCCGTCATCGCCAGGCTGAGCATCAGCAACTGCAGCTCTAGCACGGTTCCGGCGGCCTCGCCCCGGTAACGCACCCCGAGAATCAGGCCCATTTGCACGCCGAGAACCGCCATGGTCGCCCCTTGCATGCCGTGCCGCATGGCGATCCAGATCACCGGAAGGAACAGCAGGTAGAAGAACCGGAAGTCCTCGGTGACCACCGGGCCGAATACCACCCAGACGGAAAGGCAAAGGGCGGCTCCCTCGGCCAGCATGGCGGGGGTGGGGCGCCAGGCTGCCAGACCCAGACGCAGGCGCGGCGCGTGAACCAGGATGAACGGGGTCACGGCCATGACGCCCGTGACGTCGCCGATCCAGAAATGAAATGCGGTACGCAGCCAGTGTTCGGAACTTTCCGTGTCCACCATGCCGTAGATGCCGACGAAACCCAGCGCGACCACCAGGGCGGCGATGACGACGATGATGGTCAGCCATGCCAGGTCCCGCAGGGACCCCAGGCGCGGATCAATTCTCAGCTTTCCCCGGAGACCCACCACTGCACCCGTGTAGCCGGCCGCCATCATCAGGGCCGCGAGAATGGCATAGCCTGCAGGAACCGGAAGGGCGCGCATCAGCAGTTCCCCGCCGATGGAGGCGACGGCGACTGCCGGAATGGTGCCGAGTCCGTAAGTCAGCAGCAGCGCGACGCTGAGCCCGGCAGGCGGATCCCAAGGGGAGATCCCCAGCATCGCGTGGGGCTCGATGTGGCTCGCCCAGTCGAGCAGCAGGTAGGCGAGTACATATGGGGCGGAAGCGAGCCAGGCCCGCTGGCGGGTTGGACGGTTTCGTGTCACGCGGGCAATCTAGCCTGAGGACCGGGAGCGGTCAAAGGAACAGGGCGAGCACTCCGGTGTAGCCATAAAGGCGGTTGAAGGAGATCTCTCCGCTGCAGAAGAAGCCGGCCAGCGGCAGACCCGGGAACTCGCGCTCGATGAAGGACAGCTCCTCGGAATTGTCGCCGAACAGGTGGCGCCCGCGCCCGACACAGGAAAAGTAGAGGCCGCCGCGTGGCGTCGCGCCGACGCGCCCGCGGAGCTCCGCAAGCATGCGCTCCAGGTCCTGGCGGGCGCCAACCGGGTCGCGGCGGCAAAAGCGCACCCGCTGGCCGGGCTCAAGCGCCTCACCGATGGCGAGCAGCCGCCGGCGGGGATCGAATCCCACCAGGTTGCGCACCAGGTAGTCGGCGGTATCGGACCCGGGCACCGGGAGTGCCGCGCCGATGTAGCGCGCCGCCTGGCGCAGATCCCGGGTCAGGATGTCGCCCACCTCCTCGGAAAAGACGTCCAGCGCCGGGCGGTGGTCCAGGGTAGCCACTACGCCGCCCCCGCAATCGGTGATTTCGTGGGTTTCGCCGAAGGGGAGGCAGCTCTGGGTGAGGTGGGTGGCCACCGCCACCTCGGGCGCAAACAGCACGCCCGACAGCCCGCCGGACGTCACCTTGCCCGCGACCTGGAGGTGGGACTCGCGGGAGGAGGTGAGCCCGCCCACCAGAAAGCCGTCGCTCATCGCGTTGGCGACGTGCCCGATGAGCGCCGGCAGCCGGGGATTGGTCGGGTCGCCGTGGACCACACCGAAGCGGCAGCCGGTATCCCGGATCCAATCCCCGTGCTCCCGAAGGAATCCGGGAAGGCCGGAATCGCGGATCGCGAACACCCGGAACGAGCCCTCCGGAAAGCGTCCCAGCAGCAGGGACAGGGCCGGCGTCTCGTGGTACTCGCGCCCCGGTGCGCTGATGCCTACCCCGACCGACCCGGTCCACTCCGCCACGCCTGTGGTCCGCTCCAGCCGCGTCAGGATTTCCGGCAGTTCGGCAGCAAAGGCGTCGCTGGCGTAAACGAAGCCCAGATTCGCGCCGGCGGCAGCGCTGCCCAGCTGCCCGATGCAGTCGTCGGCGGCAGCGAGGGCGTCGGGGGCGGCGGAGTGGGCGGAAACGAAGCGGTCCATGATCGGAAAATCCTAGCACGCGACAGCCCTTGCCGCGCCGGGAAGTCCGCCTGTACCCTTGCGGCGATATGACGGACATTCATTGCGCCGGCGCCGGGGGCCTTCCCGGGACCGGTTCAGCACGGTCCCGGCGGCGGCCACCCCGCGAGCAGCTGCCCGCACGCGTCGGCGGCGGCCCCGGGATCGCCGCCCGAGCCGGTTCGATTTGATCGCCTTCCCCCTGCGCCTCGCGCTGCGGCCGTCGCGGTTGCTCGGTGTCGCGTTGGCGGTGGCTCACGCCGGCGCGGCATTGGTGCTCTGGGCCGCGGCGGCCCCGGACTGGGCAAGCATCGCGGGAACGGTTGTGCTCGGGGTCAGCTTCGGCTTCCACTGGCTGCGCGATGCCCGGCTGCGGCTGCCGCGCTCGGTGGTCGCCCTGGCATTCACTCGCGACCGGGAAACGGGACTGCGCTGCGAGTTCACGTTGCGCGACGGCCGGCGGATCGGGGGGCGGGTGCTGGGGAGCAGCGTGGCGCTGCCCTGGCTGGTGGTCCTCGGTGTGCGCCCGGATGCGTCCCGACGGTCCCGGCGCCTGGCGCTGCTGCCGGATGCCCTGGCGCGGGAGGAACACCGCGCGCTGCGGGTGGTTCTGCGCTGGGCTTATGCGAACGACGCCTTGCGGGATCCCGCCGCCGGGCGCAGCAACTGAAGCACGGTGTCCCGGGCTTCGGGCAGGGTCTCGGGGAAGTCGCGGCTGAAATGCAGGCCGCGGCTCTCCCGCCGGGCCATGGCCGAGCGCACGATCAGGTCGGCGGTGACCACCAGGTTGCGCAACTCCAGCAGGTCGTGGGTGACCCGGAAATTGGCGTAGTACTCGTTGATCTCCTCGGTGAGGAGGGCGATGCGGTGGCTAGCCCGCTCCAGGCGCTTGGTGGTGCGCACGATCCCGACGTAGTCCCACATGAAGCGGCGCAGTTCGTCCCAGTTGTGGGAGATGACGATCTCCTCGTCGGCATCGGTGACCCGGCTCTCGTCCCATTGGGGCAGGGGCAGGGGCTCCGCCGGCTTGCCGGCCAGGATGTCCTCGGCGCAGGCGCGCCCGAACACCAGGCATTCCAGCAGCGAGTTGCTGGCCAGGCGGTTGGCGCCGTGCAGGCCGGTGTGGGCGGACTCGCCCACGGCGTAGACATTGTCGAGGCTGGTGCGCGCCTGCATATCCGTGATCAGCCCGCCGCAGGTGTAATGGGCGGCGGGCACCACGGGAATGGGCTGGCGGGCGATGTCTATGCCCAGCGCGAGGCAGCGGCTGTAGATGGTGGGAAAGTGCTCCCGCAGAAAGGACTCCGGTTTGTGGGAGATGTCCAGGTACACGCAGTCCAGGCCGCGCTTCTTCATTTCGAAGTCGATGGCCCGGGCCACCACGTCCCGCGGCGCCAGTTCCGCCCGGGGGTCATGGGCGGGCATGAAGCGCGTCCCGTCGGCCAGCCGCAGCAGCCCGCCCTCGCCCCGCACCGCCTCCGAGATCAGGAACGACTTGGCGTGGGGATGGTAGAGGCAGGTGGGATGGAACTGGATGAACTCCATGTTCGCCACCCGGCAGCCGGCGCGCCAGCCCATGGCGATGCCGTCGCCCGTAGAGGTGTCCGGGTTCGTCGTGTAGAGGTAAACCTTGCCGGCGCCGCCGCTCGCCAGCACCACGTTGCCCGCCTTTATGGTCTTGACCTGGCCGGCCCTGGCGTCCAGGGCGTAGAGTCCGTGGCAGCGATTGTCGCTTCGGCCCAGCTTGGCGCCGGTGATCAGGTCCACCGCAATGTGGTGCTCCAGGACCGTGATGTTGGGGTGGGCAGCGGCCTTTTCGGTAAGAGTGGTCTGAACGGCGTGCCCAGTGGCGTCCGCGGCATGGATC
>DASTHR010000091.1:0-2777 GCA_035718105.1 Burkholderiales bacterium | reverse complement strand
ACCACTTCCTGGTGCGCGCTGGGCGAGGCCCTGGGCTGCAACCCCGCCGCGCTGATCCTGCGGCTGCTGGAAACCGGCCACCTTCCGGAACTGCCTGCCGCCGCATCTCGAGCCGTCGAGATCCCGGTGGAACCCGCTCATGCCTGAGCGAACCATCGGCTGGGACCTGGGCGGCGCGCACCTGAAGGCGGCGCTGGCGGAGGGCGGTACGCTGATGCAGGTGCTGCAACTCCCCTGCCCGCTGTGGCAGGGCCTGGACAGGCTGGATGCCGCCATCGGGGCGGCGCGCTCCATCCTTGGCTCCGCGACCCGCCACGCGGTGACCATGACCGGGGAAATGACCGACCTGTTCCCGAATCGCGCGGCCGGCGTCGCCGCCCTGGTGGAAGCTCTGGAGCAGCGGCTCGCCGGCGCACCGATCCGCTATTACGGCGGTGCTGCCGGATGGCTGGACGCCGCAGGCGCGGGTCGCAATCCCCGGGCGGTAGCCTCTGCGAACTGGCATGCCAGCGCGGCCTGGACCGCGCGGCGCATCAAGGAGGGCTTGCTGCTGGACATAGGCAGCACCACCACCGACGTCGTGCCCTTTCGCGGCGGCGAAGTCCGCTCCCGCGGAACCGATGATGCCTCCCGCCTCGTCACCGGGGAGCTGCTCTACACCGGCGTGGTGCGCACCCCGGTGATGGCACTGGCGGAGATCGTGCCGTTCCGCGGCGACCAGGTGCCGCTCATGGCGGAGCACTTCGCCACCAGCGCCGACGTGCACCGCCTCTGCGGAACCCTGCCCGAACGCTGCGACCAGCAGCCCGCCGCGGACGGCGGCGCCAAGACCCCCGAGGCCTCCGCGCGGCGCCTGGCGCGGATGATCGGCCGCGACCTGGAGGACGCCGCGATGGAGGAATGGCGGGAACTGGCGCGCTGGCTGGGCGAGCGCCAGGCGCAGCGGGTCGCCGACGCCTGCGCGACGGTGCTTGTCCGCGAAGGCATCGCTCCCGAGGCCCCGCTGGTGTGCGCCGGCGCGGGGCGTTTCCTCGCGCCCGGGATCGCGCGGCGCCTCGGCCGGCCCCACTTGGATTTCGCGGTCCTCGCCGGCGGGAACGAATGGGCCGCAGTATGCGCGCCCGCCGCGGCCCTGGCGCTGCTCGCCTCCGAGCGGAAGAAGTAAGAACATTTACCACAGAGACTCAGAGGCCCGGAGAGGAGCAGAAACAAATGAAGGCGAAATACGGCACGAACATGACAAAGACGAATGACAACATCCGTTCGTCGCGGCCTGCTCGCTCCCTGAGTTCAATCGCCTTTTCTCTGTGTCTCTGTGCCTCTGTGGTGAAGACTGGATCCAAGGTTTCCCGATGTGGGTGGTGAAGCTCGGCGGCAGCCTCGCCTCTGACCCGGCGCTGCTTCAGCGCTGGCTGGAAACTCTCGCCAGGGACGGCGCAGGGAAGGTCGTCATCGTTCCCGGCGGCGGGCCCTTCGCCGACTTGGTGCGGGAGTCGCAGTCCAGGCTGCGCTTCTCCGACTCCACCGCCCACCGCATGGCCATCCTCGCCATGGAGCAGTTCGGGCTGACCCTCGCCGCCCTGTCGCCCGGGATCACCCCCGCCGAATCCGAAGACCGCATCCGCGAGTCGCTGCAGCAGGGCCGCGTCCCGATCTGGCTGCCGGGCACCATGACTCTCGGCAACCCGGAAATCCCGGAAAACTGGGACGTCACCTCCGACAGCCTCGCGGCTTGGCTGGCTCGGCGGCTCGACGCCGATAAGCTGATTCTGGTGAAATCCTGCCCCGTACCGGAAGGCCGGGTATCCACCACGGAACTGCGGCGCCTGGGGATCGTGGACGCGGCGTTTCCGGATTTCATGCGCGACGCCGGATTTCCGGCGCTCGCGCTATCGAGCCAAGTCCACGAAGGGTTCCGGGCGACGCTAGCGACAATGCTGTAGCCCGGATGCAGGGGTGGGGCGTCGCAATCCGGGGGCGACCATGAGCCGCTGAAGGTTCCGGATTCCGCCGCGCGGCATCCGCCCTACCCGCGACCCCCTGGTCACGCCGCCGCGGCATCGAGGCGGGGGATCCTCGCCCGCACTTCCCGCTGCGCGTCGGCGTCCAGGGCCGCCGTGCGCAATCCGCCGGCACAGAGTGCGCCGCGGAAGCCCAGGTAGTCGGGCCCGAGGGGAAGCAGCGCCGGGATGTCGTCAAGCTTCAGCGATCCGGCGAGGCCGTTAAGCAGCCCGTGGCTCCGGCCCGCGGCGACGAAGCGCGACAGTTCATCAACCGTCACGTGATCGCGCAGCCCGCGCCCATCCTTGCCGGCGGTATCGAGCATGAACCCGGCGAAGCCGGCGCGGGCGATGGCGGGAATCACGGCAAGGTCCGGCTCCAGATCGGCGAACAGCACGGCCACCAGGCGATGACGGCGGGTGAGATGCGCCAGCGCCTCCAAGCATTCGGTCGAAATGGCGCGGCCGAAAAATCCGATCTTCACGTAATACACGCCGCTGGAGGCCATCTCCGCCGCGGCAGCCGAGAGGGTTGCGGGATCGGGGGGCAGGTCGCCCACGGTGGCGCTGGTGACGACGCTGGGGCCGAGAGCCGCGACGCACTCCGCCACGGCCGCGACCGGCAGCGCGCCCAGGGCGCCGTGGCGGGGGTCCTTGAAGTCCAAGATGTCGGCGCCGCCGGCGAGGGCGAGCCGCGCCTCCTGCAGGTCCACCACGCTGGCGAGCAACCGGGTCACGGGTTCGCTCCGGCGGGCGCCTCGGCGCGATGCCGGGCGA
>DASTHR010000090.1:0-4307 GCA_035718105.1 Burkholderiales bacterium | reverse complement strand
ATCAAGCCGGGCCTGCTGATCCAGGGCACGCTGTTCGCCATGCTGGTTGCCTACATCGCGCGTTTCATGGCGGTGGGTTTCAACCCCATCGAAAGCGCCATGCAACGCATCACGCGCAGCCTGGACGAGGCGGCCATGAGCCTTGGCCTCACCCCCGGGCGCGCCCTGCTGCGCGTGCACCTGCCGATCCTGCGCGGCGGCATCGTGAGCGGCCTCATGCTGGTGTTCGTCGACGTCATGAAGGAAATGCCCATCACCCTCATGACCCGGCCCTTCGGCTGGGACACCCTGGCGGTGCGAATTTTCGAGATGACCTCCGAGGGGGAGTGGGAACGGGCCGCCCTCCCCTCCCTGACCCTGGTGCTCGCGGGGCTGTTGCCCCTCGCCTTCCTGACCCGCCACGCCGAGAAGTGAGTACCATAGCGCGATGAACGCGAGGGACCTGCCCGGCAATGCCTCCCGGGATGCCGCCACCGACAGCACGCCGGTGCTGGAGCTCGCCGCCATCAACCACGCCTATGGCGATCAGCCGGTGGTGAAGTCGCTGTCCCTGTCGCTGCAGCGGGGCACCATCGGCTGCCTGCTGGGGCCCAGCGGCTGCGGCAAGACCACGGTGCTGCGCTGCATTGCCGGCTTCGAGCGCGTGAGCGCCGGCGAGATCCGCATGAACGGGAAGACAGTCGCCGGATCCGCCGTGCACCTGCCGCCGGAGAAGCGCCGGATCGGCATGGTATTCCAGGACTACGCCCTGTTCCCCCATCTCACGGTGGCGGAGAACGTGGCCTTTGGCCTGCACGGCATGGGGCGGGCGGAGCGGCGCCGACGCGCCGAGGAACTGCTGGCGGTGGTCCACCTCTCGCTGGCCGGGCCCCGGTATCCCCACGAACTTTCCGGCGGTCAGCAGCAGCGCGTGGCGCTCGCCCGGGCCCTGGCCCCGCGCCCCGACTTGCTTCTGCTCGACGAACCCTTCTCCAATCTGGACGTGGACCTGCGCGAAAAGCTTTCGCTCGAGGTTCGAGACATCCTCAAGAGCCAGAACGCGACGGCGATCCTCGTCACCCATGACCAGCATGAGGCCTTCGCCATTGCCGACGAGATCGGCATCATGCACGGGGGCGAGATCCAGCAGTGGGACATCGCCTACAACCTGTACCACAAGCCGGTGAACCGGTTCGTGGCGGATTTCGTCGGCCAGGGCGTGTTCCTGGAGGGCAAGGTGCTGAACCCGCGGCAGGTGGAGATCGAGCTTGGCATCCTCACCGGCGACATCCCCCGGGAGTGCACCCAGGGCTGTCATCTATGCGGTCGCGGCTGCTCGGTGGAGGTGCTGCTGCGGCCCGACGACGTGGTGCACGACGACCGCAGTCACATGCAGGCGGAAGTGCTTCACAAGGCGTTCCGCGGCGCCGACATCCTCTACACCCTGCGCCTGCCCGGGGGCGGCACCGTGCTCTCCCTGGTACCCAGCCACCACAACCACCACATCGGGGAGAAGATCGGCATCCGCCTCGAGGCCGACCATGTGGTGGCCTTCCGCCGGGCCGGAAGCTGATTACCTGCGCAGGGCCCGTATCTCCTGCGACAACTGGTGCACCGCCGTGGCGTAGTTCTGGCTGCGGTTGTAGCGGGTGATGGCGTAGAAGTTCTCCAGCACCACCCAATATTCCGGCCCTTCAGCCCCCTGCAGGCGGATCAGCGCCGCGCTGCGGTCCCCCGCCAAGGATTCCCGCGGATTCACGCCCAACGCGACCAGTTCATCCACCGTGCGCCGGGGCTTGTAGCCCTCCGCCACCAGGGTCTCGACGGCATCGCCGGTCACGTCCGCCCGAACCATCACCGGCTCGCCGGCGCGCCAGCCAAACCGGTGCAGGTAGTGCGCCACGCTGCCGATGGAATCCGCGGTGCCCTGCCAGAGGTCAAGGTGACCGTCGCCATCGAAGTCCACGGCATAGCTGTGCACGCTGCTGGGCATGAACTGGGGGATGCCCATGGCTCCGGCATAGGAGCCCCGCGGGCTTCCGGGGTCGGAGCCGTTGGCCCGCGTGAAAAGCAGGAACTGCTCCAGTTCCCCGCGGAAAAAATCCGACCGCTGCGGGTAGTCGAACGCCAGGGTGTAGAGCGCGTCCAGCACACGGTGGTTTCCCATGCGCGCGCCGTAGAGAGTCTCCACGCCGATCACGGCCACAACCACTTCCGCCGGCACGCCATACTGCATTTCGGCCCGCGCCAGGGTCGCCTCATTCTCGTCCCAGAAGCCGATACCGCCGCCAATGCGCTGGGCGTTGATGAAGATGGGGCGGAACTCACTCCAGGGCCGCGCGGTCGAGGGCGCGGAGATAGCGCGGACGATGGCAGGCTGGAAGCGCGCGCCGGCAAGGGTCCGACCGAGCGCGTCCGGGTCGAAGCCATGGCGCTCGGCCATGGCGGCGATGAAGGCCTGCACCTCGGGCCGATCCGGCGAGCCGCTGCCGTTTCCGGCCGCCTGCGCGGAAAACCAGAGTGCAGCCCCCAACAAGCCCGCAAGCCATTTCCCGGCACTACAGATAACGGCGCGCCTCCTCGAACCGCCCGGCGAAATAACCGCTTCGCAGGCTGCTCACCTTCACCTTGCCTCGGGACTGGGGCGCGTGCACGAACTTCCCTTCTCCCACATAAATGCCCACGTGGGAACGGGGGCGATTGCGGGTATTGAAGAACACCAGGTCCCCGGGCTGGATCTCGCGGTAATCGACACGCCGACCCTGCTGCGCCATCTGCGCGGCGCTCCCCTCGAGTTTCACCCCGGCTGCCTTGTCGTAGATGTAGCTCACCATGCCGCTGCAATCGAGGCCCGCGTCAGGGTTCTTGCCGCCGAAACGGTAGCCGGTGTCGATCAGGCTCATGGCGAATATCACCACCTCCGCGCCCTTGCCCGAATCGGCAATGCTCAGGGACGAGGACGGCGCGTCCGCCGCCTCCTCCTCCGGGAGGGACGCGCAGGCCCCGACAATCAGCAGGGGCAGCAGGGCGAGCAGGCGCAGGGTGTCTCGCATGGGCAACGCGCGGGGCGCAGGTGCCCCGCCCGGACAATTATAGCCCGCGCCCGGGTTCACAAGAACGGGGAAACGGCCTTGCGTCCTGCGGTTGCGCAGTCGGGGAAGTCAGCCGAGAACAACCGCGGTTCCCGCGGCCGTGACCATGAGCATGCTGCTGGTCTCCCCCACTACCTCATAGTCCAGGTCCACGCCCACGACCGCATTGGCGCCCAGCATGGCCGCGGCCCCCGACATTTCCTCCAACGCCTGCCGGCGCGCGTCGGCCAGCACGTTCTCGTAGGCACCCGAGCGGCCACCTACGATGTCGCGGACCTTCGCAAACAGGTCCCGGAACATGTTGGCTCCCACCACGGCCTCGCCGCTCACGATTCCGAGGTACTGGGTGATCCTTCTGCCTTCAACATTGTGGGTAGTGGTGACAAGCATCCGATTCTCCGTGCTGGTTGGGCTGCGCCAGCATACCGCGGATGTGGCGCCGCGGCGACGGTGGACACCAACTGTCGGTTCCGTGACAGCGGGGGTCACGGCCGGCCTGGAAAGCGCCCCGTCCCCGATGTTGCCTTTCTCACAAATCAGCCGCCGGCGCCACGGCGCCAGCCGTCCGTCGCCCGGTTCGACCATCCGCCGCTCCGGGCAGGAATCTTGCATGACCGGAACTGAGGGCACCTGCCGACTCGGACACCCACGGCAGGACGCCCGAAGCACTCGCCGGGAGGAACGGTCATGGCACACCTCGATCATCGGAAAATGCTGTCCTGGGACGAAGCGCGCTTCGACGCGCGCGACGTTCTCACCATATGCACCGGGCTCATCCCCGACATCCATCGTCTGCCGGACATCTACCGCGTGCTGGCCTACATGACCGGCGGCACGGTGCGCATGAGCGAGTTCGGAACCGCCATGCTTGAATGTCAGGCCTACCTGCTTCATGACCATCCGGAACTCGCCCGTCTGCGCCCGCCACGGGGCGCAAGCGAGGAAGAGGTCTACCAGTGGCTCGAGGAGCACGCCATCCGGATCGGCGGCGTGCTTCCGGTGCGCAGACACTGACCTTCGACTGACCGCTGAATATCCATCTTTCCGCATGCCGTCCGCCAGAAACAAAATCGCCCCGCAAGGGGGCGATTTTGTTTCTGGCGGAGAGGGAGGGATTCGAACCCTCGATACGCTTGCGCGTATTCCGGTTTTCGAGACCGGCCCGTTCAACCGCTCCGGCACCTCTCCAGAAACTCGCGTGAACACGTTCCGACGCGGCCAATCGGAAATGCTGCG
>DASTHR010000089.1:0-8049 GCA_035718105.1 Burkholderiales bacterium | reverse complement strand
GTACTGCGGCATGTGCCACGACCGGGTCGCCTTCGTCACATACTTTTCCTGCGAGCGCTGCCATAGCATCCCCCAGGGCGGTATGCGCCCCTGGTGGGAGCCGCGGGCGCCGGCCGCCGGTGGCTCCTGATCGTGTAAAATCGCCGTTCCTTACGCTGCCCGCCCGATGCTGACCCTACGCGGCGCTCCCGCGCTTTCGCCCTTTCGCCTGGAAAAGCTCTCTCTTGCGGCACGCTCCGCCGTGCCGCGGATCCTGCGCATCCACACCGGGTTCTGGCATTTCGCAGAGACCTCGCGCCAGCCCTCTCCCGCCGAGGAGCAGGTGCTCTCGCGCATCCTGCGCTACGGGCCGGCCCTGCCCCCGGACCAGCCGGCGGGGGAACTCATGCTGGTGCTGCCCCGGCCCGGGACGATCTCCCCCTGGTCATCCAAGGCCACCGACATCGCCATCCACTGCGGGCTGGACTGCGTGACCCGGCTGGAGCGGGGCATCGGCTATTACTTCGAGGCGCAGGGCGCCCCGCTCGTCACCGCGGAGCGGGCCGCGCTGATGCCCCTGATCCACGACCGCATGACCGAGTCCGTATTCGGCGCGCTGGAGGACGCGGCGCGCCTGTTCCGCCACGTGGAGCCGGCGCCCCTGGCCCGCGTGGACATTCTCGGCGGCGGCCGCGATGCCCTGGAACGCGCCAACCGCGAGATGGGCCTCGCCCTGTCGCCCGACGAGGTGGACTACCTGCTGGAGAATTTCCAGCGCGCGGGACGCAATCCCACGGACGTGGAACTCATGATGTTCGCCCAGGCGAACTCCGAGCACTGTCGCCACAAGATCTTCAACGCCCATTGGGTCGTGGACGGGAAGGCCCAGCCGCAGTCGCTGTTCCAGATGATCCGCCACACCCACGCCGCGAACCCCGGCGGCACCCTGGTGGCCTACTCCGACAACGCGGCGGTGATGGAAGGGGCCGTGACCCCCCGCTTCGGCCCGGCGGATGGCGGCGCCTATGTCTGGAGCGAGGAGCCGCTGCACATCCTGATGAAGGTGGAGACTCACAACCACCCGACGGCGATCTCGCCCTTCCCCGGAGCCGCCACCGGTTCCGGCGGCGAAATCCGCGACGAGGGCGCCACCGGGCGCGGCGCCAAGCCCAAGGCGGGGCTCACGGGTTTCTCGGTGTCCAACCTCAACATCCCCGGCTTTGCGCAGCCCTGGGAGGGCGCCTATGGCAAACCCGGCCGCATCGCCTCGGCGCTGCAGATCATGATCGAGGGGCCCCTCGGCGGCGCCGCGTTCAACAACGAGTTCGGCCGGCCCAACCTGGCCGGCTATTTCCGCAGCTTCGAGCTGGAGGCGGCGGGGGAGGTGCGGGGCTACCACAAGCCCATCATGATCGCGGGCGGCGTGGGCAACATCACCGCCGACAACGTCGCCAAGCGCGAACTGCCGCCGGGCGCGCTGCTGATCCAGTTGGGCGGCCCCGGCATGCTCATCGGACTGGGGGGCGGCGCGGCCTCCAGCATGGACTCCGGCGCCAACGTCGAGGACCTGGACTTCGATTCCGTGCAGCGCGCCAACCCCGAGATGGAGCGCCGCGCCCAGGAGGTCATCGACCGCTGCTGGCGCCTGGGGACGGAGAACCCCATCCTCGCGATCCACGACGTGGGCGCCGGCGGGCTGTCCAACGCGCTTCCGGAGCTGGCCCACGGCTCGGGCCGGGGCGCGCGCTTCGACCTGCGCCAGGTGCCCTCGGAGGAATCGGGGATGTCGCCGATGCAGATCTGGTGCAACGAGGCCCAGGAGCGCTACGTGCTGGCCATCGACCCGGCATCGCTCCCGCGCTTCCGCGAGATCTGCGAGCGGGAGCGCTGCCCGTTCGCGGTGGTGGGAGAGGCGACCGCCGAGGGCCGGCTCATCGTCGCCGATCCGCTGTTCGGCAACACGCCGGTGGACATGGACATGGAGGTCCTTCTCGGCAAGCCGCCAAGGATGACGCGGGACGTGACCCGCCCCGCGCGCGAACTCGCGCCCTTCGACCTCACCGGGCTGAACCTGAAGGACGCGGCGTACCGGGTGCTGCGCCTGGCCACGGTCGCCGACAAGACCTTCCTCATTTCCATCGGCGACCGCACCGTGGGCGGCATGACCGCCCGCGACCAGATGGTGGGACCCTGGCAGGTGCCGGTGGCGGACGTGGCGGTCACCCTCATGGGCTACCGCACGCTGCGCGGCGAGGCCATGGCGATGGGGGAGCGCACGCCGCTGGCCCTCATCAGCGCTCCCGCTTCGGGACGCATGGCGGTGGGCGAGGCCCTCACCAACATCGCCGCCGCCCTGGTGGGCGACATCGGGCGGGTGAAGCTTTCCGCCAACTGGATGGCGGCTGCGGGCCACCCCGGGGAGGACGCGGCACTGTTCGACACGGTGCGCGCCGTGGGGCTGGAGTTCTGCCCCGCGCTGGGGGTGAGCATCCCGGTGGGCAAGGATTCCCTGTCCATGAAGACGGTGTGGCAGGAGGGCGGCGGGAAGAAGCAGGTCACCGCGCCGCTCTCCCTCATCGTCTCCGCCTTCGCCATGGTGGACGACGCGGCGAAGACCCTCACGCCGCAGCTGCGGACCGACGCCGGGGAGACCGAGTTGCTGCTCATCGACCTGGGGGGCGGGCGCAACCGCCTCGGCGGCTCGGCGCTGGCGCAAGTCCATGGCGCGGTGGGCAATGAGTGTCCGGACTGCGACGATCCGGCGCTGCTGAAGGGCTTCTTCGGCGCGATTCAGCGCCTCAACCGCGAGGGGTTGCTGCTCGCCTATCACGACCGTTCCGACGGCGGGCTGTTCGCCACCCTGTGCGAGATGGCCTTCGCCGGCCGCTGCGGACTGAGCGTGAGCCTGGACCAGCTCTGCTACGACCCCTGGTTGAACGACGTGGACGGCCAGGACCTGCGCCCGGACGTGCTGGGCGGGCGCTACCTGGACAAGATGCTGGCGGCGCTGTTCTCCGAGGAACTGGGGGCGGTGATCCAGGTGCGGGCCGGGGAGCGGCCGGCGGTCATGGAAGTCCTCACCGCCCATGGGTTGCGCGACCTCACCTTCCGCCTGGGCGCGCCGGAGGGGACCGACGAGATCCGCTTCTACCGCAACAACAAGCCGGTGCTGGCGGAAAAGCGCATGGACCTGCATCGCGCCTGGTCGGAAACCACCTACCACCTGCAGCGGCTGCGGGACCACCCGGAGTGCGCGCAGCAGGAATACGACCGCCTCCTGGATGCCGCCGACCCGGGACTGCACGCGCGCCTCAGCTTCGACCTGAACGAGGACATTGCCGCGCCCTTCGTGAGCCGGGGCGCCCGGCCGCGCATGGCCATCCTGCGGGAACAAGGCGTGAACGGCCAGCTGGAAATGGCGGCGGCCTTCGACCGCGCCGGTTTTGAGGCGGTGGATCTGCACATGAGCGACATCATCGCCGGCCGTGCCAGCCTCGCGGGATTCAGGGGCTTCGTCGCCTGCGGCGGCTTCTCCTATGGCGACGTGCTCGGTGCGGGGGAGGGCTGGGCCAAGTCCATCCTGTTCAATCCCCGGGCGCGGGCCGTGTTCGAGGCCTTCTTCGCCCGCGGCGACTCCTTCGCCCTCGGGGTGTGCAATGGCTGCCAGATGATGAGCAACCTGCACGAGATCATCCCCGGCGCCGGCGCCTGGCCGCACTTCGTGCGCAACAAATCCGAGCAGTTTGAGGCCCGCTTCGTGATGGTGGAGGTGCCGAGCAGCCCGTCGCTGTTCTTCGATGGCATGGCCGGCAGCCGCATGCCCATCGCCGTGGCCCATGGCGAGGGCTACGCCGAGTTCCCCTCCGCCGGTCAGCTCGAGGCGGCACGGGGTCTGGTGGCCCTGCGCTTCGTAGACCACCGCGGCAACCCCACGGAAACCTATCCGCTTAACCCCAACGGCTCGCCGCGGGGCATCACCGGACTCACGACGCCGGACGGGCGCTTCACCATCCTGATGCCGCACCCGGAGCGGGTGTTCCGCGCCGTGCAGCACTCCTGGCGGCCGGAGGACTGGACCGGTGACGGCCCCTGGATGCGCATGTTCCGCAACGCGCGGAAGTGGGTGGGATAGCCGCTCGCCCGGGTGCAGCGAAGCGCACGCCGGGAGGTCGGCGGACACACGGAAAAGGCGGCCCGGAGGCCGCCTTTTTCGCTGGCGCGCGGGGCCTTACTTCGACTGCAGGTAGGCGGCGACCGCCTCCATCTCCTGGGCGTTGAGCCTGCTCGCGATGTGATCCTTCATCACCTTGCCGTGGGGACGGACCTTGGTGTTGAAGAGCTTCAGCTGCTTAACGAGGTAGTCCGCGTGCTGGCTGGCGATGCGCGGGAACTGGGCGTCACCCTCGCCATTCTTGCCGTGGCATTCCGTGCAGGGCTTGACCTTCTGCACCGGGATGCCTTCCTCGAAGATCTTCTTGCCCTGGGCCATCAGCGTCGGGCGCGCCGCCTTGCCGGGGACCGGCTTCTGGGTCGAGTAGTAGTCGGCGATGCCGGCGATGGTTTCATCCTCCAGCAGGGCCGAGATGCCCCACATGTAGCCCTCGGGGCTGGTGTCGGCGCGGGCCTGGGAGCGGTACTTCTTCATTTGCTCGGCGGTGTACAGCCGTTGCTGCCCGGCGAGCTTGGGGAATTTCGCGTTGCTGCTGTTGCCGTTTTCGCCGTGGCAGGCGTTGCAGACGTGGATCGCGCGATCCACCGTGCTCTGCCCGGCGGACTGCTGGCCCCAGGAAGCCGTGGCGAACGCGAGCAGCAGCGGAGCGGCGGCGAGGGCGAAGGCATTTTTCATCTTACTTCCTCAGGAAAAGGACAATCGGTGGCGCAAAAAAGGGCGGCCCCGAGGGGCCGCCCGCCGTGGCTGGCCCGCAGTTACTCGATCTTGGCCTTGGCGCGCAGGTCGGCGACCAGCTTCTGCAGCTGGCCCTGCTGCGCCTGCTGCGTGAGCTGGGGCTTCACTTCGTCAAAGGACGGGAACTTGGCGGGACGGGTGTCGTCCAGCTTGATGACGTGCCAGCCGAACTGGGTCTGCACCGGGGCCTGGGTCATCTCGCCCTTCTTGAGGCCGGTGAGGGCGTCGGCGAACGGCTTCACGTAGGCGCCGGGCATGGCCCAGTCAAGCTCGCCGCCCTTCTTGGCGGAGCCGGTGTCCTTGGACTTCTCGGCCAGCTTGGCGAACTTCTTCGGGTCCTTCTTGAGCTCGGCGGTGATCTTCTTCGCCTCGTCTTCGGTGCCCACCAGGATGTGGCGCGCCTTGTACTCGGTGTCGCCCATCTGGCCCTTGATCTTCTCGTAGTCCTTCTTCAGTTCCTCGTCGCTGGGGGGATTGGCCTTGACCCACTCCTGGAGGTAGGCCCCCACCAGCACGGACTGCTGGGCGAAGTCCAGCTGCATCGCGACGTCGGGCTGCTTCTCGACGCCTTTCTTCTTGGCCTCCTGGGCGATCAACTCGCGGTTGATCAGGTCGTCCTTGACCGCATTGCGCATTTCGGGGCTGTCGGGCTGGCCGGCGGCCGTGCGCTGCTTGACCGCGAACTCGAACTTGGCCTTGGAGATCGCCACGCCATTGACGGTGAAAGCGGTGTCGCCGCTGCCGAGCTGCAGCGGAGCCTGGGCCTGGGCCGGGGCCGCCTGGGCCGCGGGCTTCGGCGCCTCCTGGGCGCCGCAGGCGGAGACGGTCAACACTCCGGCCGCGAAGATGGCGAGCGTGAGGGGATTTTTCCTGAGTTGCATGTGCTTCCTTTCGACTTTGTGATGGACTGCTTCAGAATTCTCCGGGCGCGAAGGCGCGGATCGACAGTGCATGGATCTCCCGCTGCATCAGGTCGCCCAGGGCGACGTAAATCATGCGGTGGCGGGCCACTGTCGGCTGCCCGTCGAACTTCGGTGAAACGATGGTGAGTGCGTAATGTCCGCCGCCCCCCCGGGCGCCCTCGTGCCCGGCATGCATCGCACTCTCGTCGGCGATCTCCAGGGTCTCGGGGGCGAGGGCGGCCAGCCGCTCGCGCATGCGCCCGGCGGTGTTCAAGCCGGCAGCACCTTGCGGAAGGGCTTCACCGTGACCCGGGCGAACACGCCCTCGGTGGCGTAGGGGTCGGCCGCCGCCCAGGCGCGGGCGGCATCCAGGGACTCGAACTCGGCCACGATCAGGCTGCCGGAAAAGCCGGCCGGCCCGGGATCGGGGCTGTCGATGGCGGGAAAGGGGCCGGCCAGCACCAGCCGCCCGTCCTCCTGGAGCGCCTTGATGCGCTCCAGATGCGCCGGGCGCGCCGCCAGTCGCCTGGATAGGCTGTCCGGGGCATCCTCGCCGACGATGGCGTAGAGCATCACTTGTCCTCGACTTCCATGTACTTGGACAGCATCATCCCCTGGGCCAGCACGAACAGCAGCATCAGCCCGAGGCCGCCGAAGAGCTTGAAGTTGACCCAGATCTCGGTGGAGAAGCTGTAGGCCACGTAAAGGTTGGCGACCCCCATGAAAGCCATGAAGCCGATCCAGCTCAGGTTGAGCCTGACCCAGACGTGATGGGGCAGGGTAACCTGCTCCTGGAGCATGGAGTGAATCAGGTTCTTGCCGAACACCGCCTGGGCCAGCGCCAGCACCGAGGCAAACAGCCAGTACAGGATCGTGGGCTTCCACTTGATGAAGGTCTCGTCGTGCAGCACCAGCGTCGCTCCGCCGAACACCACGATCACCGCCAGGCTGACCCAGAGCATGTTGTCCACCTTGCGGTGGCGGAACCAAACCCAGCCGATCTGGAAGAAGCTCGCGCCGATGGCCACGGCGGTCGCGACGAAGATATCGAAGGTCTTGTACGCAACAAAGAACAGGACCACCGGCAGAATATCGAACAGAAACTTCATAAGGGGCTGAATTATCCACTTTTTCTGCCCACTTTGTCCACCGCAGGGCGTGGTTGCCGGGCGGGAGCCCCGCGCTTGCGCTGCGGTGCACCAGCAAGGGTCAGTGCAGGTGGCTGGGCGCCGGTTCCGAGGACTCCGGCATTTCGGCGTGCACGGCCTCACCCTCGGGGCTTGGAAACAGCGGCGCCCCGCAGTCGTCGCAGTACTCCAGGGGGAAACGGTGCTCCACCTCGACGACGTCGGTCACGCCGGCGCTTCCCAGCACGCGACGGATCTCCCCCACGCTGTCGCTGGTTTCGTCCTCGGAGCCGACCAGCGCCCACACCACGCCATAGAGCACGTCGCTCTTTTCCCGGCGGGTGAAGCCCACCCGGTACTCCTCGAGCTGCCGGTCATGGAAGGGGGCCACCACCGCCCGCAACTGGGAGGGCTCGACGTCAAGGGTGCCGCGCAGGAAGGCCACCGCCGAGGCGAGCGCAAAGGGCCGCCCTAGGCGGTCCGCCCGGCGCCAGGCCGAGTAATAGGCGTCGGGGGCCACCGGTTCGCAGACGCATCCCGGCAGGGCTTGCTGAAGCGTCGGGGTGGCCTGCGCCGCCCAGGCCTTCGCGGCCTGATCCCGGGAGCCGTCATCCTCCTGCCAGCGGAATACCGGGGCGCCCCGGGGCACCGCCACCGCCGCCAGCAGGTAGCGGGTGTCGGACAGGAAACGCTGGGTTTCGGGCAGTTCCCGCGGATCCACCCGCAGGTCCCGCCCTTCGAGGGCCGCGGCCCACAGGCGCTCGGCGAACGCGAGTGTCTTGCCGTAGCCGGCGGGGAGCTGGTCCGGGCTGAACAGGTAATCCGCCAGCCCGAGGCGCGCGCCGGAGGCCAGCAGGTGGGCCTGAAGCTGCACCCGTAGCGCGTCCAGGACTGGCTGGGGCAGGACGGGGGAGGGGATGGCGAAGCGCGACCAGGCGAGCACCGGGGCCGCGATCAGCAGCACGTCGTGGGGCGCTCCCCTGTGCTCCAGGGTGGCGCTCTCCGTGTGCTGCTCCACCATGTCCATCAGGTGGTCGTAGGCCTGGGGCTGCTGGGCCCAGAGCTGGTCCAGGGCCGACTCCAGCGCCGCGTCGTTGTCCGAGGCCAGCAGGCGTCCGATCAGCTCCGAGATGCG
>DASTHR010000088.1:0-2588 GCA_035718105.1 Burkholderiales bacterium | reverse complement strand
CCTGCGCCGTCGTGGTGAGGAGATAGACGGACCGGGCACCGTGCTCCGCCGCATGCCGCTCCGCGTGCGCGAGCAATGCGGGACCGATGCCCAGCCCCTCCCGGTCACGGCGCACCGCCAGCGAGCGGAGCAGCGCGACCTCGCCGCCCATCTCCAGCCCGACGATCCCGTCGAGTTCACCCGCCGTCCAGCAACCGAAGAAGTGCTCCAGGTGCGCCGGCGTGATGTCGTCCGCCGGCAGCCCCACTTCGCCCAGCAGCCGCCTCACCGCGCCTTCCGGCGGGCAGCGGCGGATCTCGGTGCCGGATGCCCCGGCAGCGTTTCCGCCGGCCACGCCCCCTCCCCCGACTATGCCTGCCGCACCCAGTCCAGCGCCTGCTCGCGCTCCGCCCAGGGGAAGTGGCGGACCTCGGCGGCGAGGAAGTGGCTCGCGATGCGGGGCCCGAATGAGAGCAGCGGGCTGTCGGAGACAGCGGCCACCCGGGCAATGAAGCGGTGATGGTCGCGGACGAAGCTGAAGTGGGACAGCAGCGCGGCGAAATCGCTCCAGCCCGGGAACGACTGCGCCTCGATCACCAGCCCCCGCAGCCTGCCATGGGTCTCGATGTACGGGTCCACTTTTCTCGCCAGCGCCGCAAAGTCCGCGGCCTCCAGCGCGGCCAGCGGGCGGAGGATCAGGACGCCCTCGTCCTGGAGCAGTTCATGAGAAAGCATTTGGCTCGCAAGGGATCGAATCAACCGGCCCAAGTGACCCTCAAAGGCCGATTGGAGCCGGCCCGTATCCTACGACGTTCTCAGACCTGTCTCAAAATTGTCTGCTTGGGTGGCCGGGTTCCGGGCCGCGATCCGGTTGAATGCCCTTGCGGGGAAATGAAGCAGTGGCGGCGGAATCTTGCGTGCCGCGGCATTGGCGGCAGTATCCGGTGGCGGGAGCTGGGGATGCAGGCGGAGCGCCTGGGCTGCGCGAATCGCGAGCAGGCTCGCTCCCACAGGTCAGTGAGGTGGGTCCGCCTGAAGGGGGACCTGCGGATACGGGCCGTCGTAGGTTCGGCTTCAGCCGGACGACCGCGTTCGGTGTCTGTCCGAAGGCGGTATCTGCAAGTGTGCGGCGAGACGACGCGGCTGCGCTACTGCTCCCGGCCGGCGTCGGCAGGCGGGCCCATGCCGGGACCGTGACCCATGCCGCGGTACCGGCGCATGGGCTCCATATCCCGGCGCAGCTGCTCGCGCTCTTCGGGCGTCATCTTCTCCCAGCGTTCCCGAAGTTCACGCCGCCGAGCCTCGCGCTCCTCGGGGGACAGGTGCTGCCAGTGCCGGTGCATGCCTTCGCGCATCATGTGCCGCTCTTCGGGGGGCATGCTCTGCCAGCGCTCCCGCAGCCGCTCGCGCCGGCCCATGCGCTCTTCCACCGGCAGGCCGTCCCAATAGTCCCGCAGGGCCTGGCGGCTGCGGGCGCGATCCTCCGGGCTCATGGCCTCCCAGCGCTCGCGCATCTGCCGGCGCCGCGCCGCCCGATCCTCGGGGCTGAGGGAGTGCCACTGCTCCCGCAGCCGCCGCGCTTCGGCCTGTTGCTGCTCCGGCGGCAGCGACTTGAGCCTCTCGATCTGCTCCGGGGTCCACAGATCCATGTCGGGCTGCGCCCGACCCGGCGCGGAGAGCAAGGCGCTGCCGCTGATCAGCAGGATGGCAATTAACCTGGAAATGGACGTCATGGATGGTCAGTTCCCCAGAACGCCGGGGGCGGCGCCTTCGGGACTATTCTCTCCCGAACCGGCGCCGCCCGCCGAGCAGCGTCCCCTGCCATGGACTCAGACTGCCCCCCATTACTCCTTGGGAGGCCCCGGCTGCTGCCAGCAGGGTCCACTGCCATAGCCCTGCCCGCGTCCGCCGTACCCCGGTCCTCCGCGCTTGCCCATGGGCTTCGCGGCATCCAGTTCGGCCACGGTCAGCTTGCCGTCATGGTCGGTGTCCACCGCCTCGAACCTCGTGGCGAGGCGCGGCAGCGACTTCTCCGCCTCGGCCTTGCTGATGGCGCCGTCCCCGTCGGTGTCGGCGGCCTTCACCCGGGCTTCGTGGCGCTCATGCCGCAGCGTCTGGCGGGTCTCGGGATCGGCGCCCGGCCCCGCACCCCGGCCGTAGCCGGGTCCCATCCCGCGGCCGTAGCCCGGACCTCCGTGTACGCCCGCCGCGCGGGCGGCATCCAGCTCGGATACCGTGACCTTGCCGTCCTTGTCGGTGTCCACCGCCTCGAAGTTCCCGGCCAGTCCCGGCAGAGCCTTCTCGGCCTCGGCCTTGCTGATGGCGCTGTCCCCGTCGGTGTCGCCGGCTTTCACCCGCGCCTCGTGGCGCTCATGCATCTGCGCCTCGCACACCTCGCTGCCGGGGCCTCCGCCCATCATGCAGCCTCCGCGCCCTGCCCCCATTCCCCAGGGGTGCGCGATCGCCACCGTGCCGGCAAACGCCAGCGCAATGGCCAGTGCAAGTTTGGTCTTCAGCATTTTCATCTCCTGTGTCTCGGTTGATCGTCTGCGATCCGCTTTGGGTTCTGAAACCGCTCCGGTCGCATCCCTTTGCTCCACGATTCCATT
>DASTHR010000087.1:0-8166 GCA_035718105.1 Burkholderiales bacterium | reverse complement strand
GCGGGGCAGCACGCCGACGCGGATCGCGATCGGGCGCACGGTGCGGGTGTCGCGGCCGTCAATGCGCGGCTCGCCGCCCAGGATCTGGCTGCGCACGATGTTGGCCTCCATCCCGAACAGGATGTCGCCCACCTGGTTGGAGTCCGGCGGGTTCTCGCCCTGGGACAGGGCCTCGTGCACGCGCGCGCGGATCTCCTCCAGCTTCTGGTTGCGCGCCTGCTTCTGCTTGAGGGCGAAGGCGGCGCGCAGGTCGGCTTCCGCCAGGTCGCGCACGCGCGCAATCAGCGCCTCGTCCTTGGCCGGCGGCTGCCAGTCCCAGGCCGGCTTGCCGGCCTCGTCGGCCAGCTCGTTGATCAGGTTGATCACGGCGCGCATCTGCTCGTGGCCGTAGACCACCGCGCCGAGCATGACTTCCTCGGGAAGCTCGCTGGCTTCCGACTCCACCATCAGCACCGCCTGCTCGGTCCCGGCCACCACCAGGTTGAGGTGCGAGGCCTTGATCTCGCTGAGGGTCGGGTTGAGCACGTACTCGCCGTTCAGGTAGCCCACGCGGGCGGCGCCGATGGGGCCGTCGAAGGGGATGCCGGACAGCGCCAGCGCCGCCGATGCGCCGATCATGGCCGGGATGTCGGAGTCCACCTCGGGGTTGCAGGAGACCACGGTGGCCACCACCTGCACCTCGTTGTAGAAGCCCTCGGGGAACAGGGGGCGGATCGGCCGGTCGATCAGGCGCGAGGTGAGGGTCTCCTTCTCGGAGGGCCGGCCCTCGCGCTTGAAGAAGCCGCCGGGGATCTTGCCCGCGGCATAGGTGCGCTCCTGGTAGTCCACGGTGAGCGGGAAGAAATCCTGCCCCGCCTTCACTTCCCGCTTGCCCACCACGGTGACCAGCACCACGGTGTCGTCGAGGTTGACGAGCACCGCGCCGTCCGCCTGGCGGGCGATCTCGCCGGTTTCCAGCGTCAGTGTGTGGCGCCCGTAGCTGATGGTTTTCCTGACTGCATTGAACAAGGCCGTATCCTCAAAAAGTCAAAAACCCGGGCGGCACTCCGCGCCGTCCCCGAGGGACGATGGGGCATGCGAACCCGGGTTTGGGTTGTACATGGGCGATTCCACGCCGTGGCGGCAGGAATCGCGTTACTTGCGCAGTCCGAGGCGCTCGATCAAAGAACGGTACTGGTCCGCGTTCTTTGTCTTCAGGTAATCCAGCAGCTTGCGGCGCTGGCTCACCATCTTCAGCAGCCCCCGGCGGGAGTGATGGTCCTTGACGTGGGACTTGAAATGCTCGGTCAGATCATTGATGCGGGCGGTGAGCAGCGCGACCTGGACCTCGGGCGAACCCGTGTCCCCGCTCGCGCGCTGGTAGTCCTGCAGGATCTGGGCCTTTTGCGCGGTGTTGATGGCCATGGCGGTAATCTCTCTTTCAGTCTCTTTGCGTTTTCGCAAGCGCGGTATTCTACACGCGGATGAACCTGCCCCACAAGGGTTTTGACGGGGTCGTTTAGCCTAGGATTCAGGGGTTTGCCTCAACCTCCGGCGCCTCTGCCACGAGCCGCCGGGGATTGATCACGCCCCCGCTCACCACGTCTCCCAGGCCGAGGAACCGGCCCTCCTCGTCGTAGAGGCGCACGGCACCCGGCGCCCGGTCCGTCTCGGTCAGCACCGGCTGGCCGTGGCGCATGCGCCGCGCCTGCGGCCCGCCCAGCACCAGCGGCGGCAAATGCCCGAGCAACGTATCCATGGGCAGCAGGCACGCCAGCCGTTCGCACTCGGACATGTCCTCCAGCCGGTCCAGGCCCACTGCCCGGGACAGGTCAAAGGGGCCCACCGCCGTGCGGCGCAGGGCCGCCAGGTGCGCGCCGCAACCCAGTGCGGCCCCGATATCCTCGGCCAGGGTGCGCACGTAGGTGCCCTTGCCGCAATGGATCGTGACGCGCAGCAGGTCTCCGTCGAGCCCTTGCATTTCCAGGGCGTAGACGTTGACCTCCCGCGCGCTGCGCTCCACCTCCTGGCCCTTGCGGGCGTATGCGTAGAGCGGCATGCCGGCAAGCTTGATGGCGCTGTGCATGGGCGGCACCTGCCGGATGACCCCGCGAAACTGATCCAGCACGTGCTCGACCTGCGCCGCGTCCACCCGCACTTCGCGCCGTTCCAGCACTTCCCCCTCGATGTCGCCGGTGGTGGTGGTCACCCCCAGCCGAATGCCCGCCTCGTAGACCTTGTCGGCATCGAGCACGGCAGACGAAAACTTGGTGGCCTCCCCGAAGCACAGGGCAATCAGCCCCGTGGCCGCCGGGTCCAGGGTGCCGGTATGGCCCGCCTTCTGCGCCCGCAGCGCCCGCTTTGCCCGCTGCAGAGCGCCATTGGAGGTCAGGTCCAGGGGTTTGTCGAGCAGGAGCACCCCGTCCACCCGCCGGCGCGGCAACCGCGCGGTGCGCGGGGTCGGCTCCGCGGTCTGGGCGATCGCGCTCATGAGGAAGTGCGCTTGCGGGAACGCTTCGGGGGCTCCTCCCGCGGCAGCCCCTCCTCGATGAGCTGGGTGACGCGGATGCCGCGCTCCACGGATTCGTCGAACACGAAGTGCAGCTGGGGAACCACGCGGGTGTTCAGGCGATGGGCCAGCTCGCTGCGCAGGAATCCCGCCGCGCGGTTCAGGCCCTCCCCGGTGGCGGAGTGCTCCGGCTCGCCGCCCAGGGTGGTGAAGAACACCTTGGCATGGGAGTAGTCGCGTGTCACTTCCACGCCGGTGAGGGTCACGAAGCCCACGCGCGGGTCCTTGACCTCGAGGCGGATCAGGTCCGCCAGCTCGCGCTGGATCTGCTCCGCGATGCGCTCGGTGCGGGAGTAGTCTTTCATCGGTGGGGTCTGGGAACAGGGGGCAGGGGTCAGCGGATTCCCCGGGGTTTACCCTGGTCCCTGATCCCCGGCCCCCGATCCCTCAAAGTGTCCTGGCCACCTCGACCACCTCGAAGGCCTCGAGCTGGTCGCCTTCCTTGATGTCCTGGAAGGTCTTGAGCGACAGGCCGCACTCCAGGCCGGCCTTGACCTCGCGGACGTCGTCCTTGAAGCGCTTGAGTGAATCGAGCTCGCCGGTGTGGATCACCACGCCGTCGCGCACGACCCGCACGCTGGAGCCGCGCTTGATCACGCCCTCCAGCACCATGCAGCCTGCCACGGAGCCCACCCTGGAGATGCGGAACACCTGGCGGATCTCCACCAGGCCGGTGATGCTTTCCTTGCGCTCCGGCGCCAGCATCCCCGAGAGCGCGGCCTTCACCTCGTCCACCGCCTCGTAGATGATGTTGTAGTAGCGGATGTCCACCCCCGCGCTCGCCGCCAGCTTCCGCGCCATGCCGTCGGCGCGGGCGTTGAAGCCGATGATCACGGCGCGGGAAGCCAGCGCCAGGTTCACGTCTGACTCGGTGATCGCCCCCACCCCGGTGTGGATGATGTTCACCTTGACCTCGTCGGAGCTGAGCTTGCCCAGGGCGTGGGCCAGGGCCTCGTAGGAGCCCTGCACGTCGGCCTTGATGATGAGCGCGAGGGATTTCCTCTCGCCCTCCCCCATCTGCTCGAACATGTTCTCCAGCTTGGCGGCCTGCTGCCGGGCGAGCTTGACGTCGCGGTACTTGCCCTGACGGAACAGCGCGATCTCCCGGGCCTTGCGCTCGTCCTTGAGCACGATGGTCTCCTCGCCCGCCTGCGGCACCTCGGACAGGCCGAGGATTTCCACCGGGATCGAGGGACCCGCCTCCTTTACCTCGCGTCCCGCCTCGTCCACCATGGCGCGCACCCGGCCGAACACCTGCCCGGCGAGAATCACGTCGCCGCGCTTCAGGGTCCCCGACTGCACCAGCACCGTCGCCACCGGGCCACGGCCCTTGTCCAGGCGCGACTCGATCACGATGCCCTTGGCGGGTGCGTTCTTGGGCGCCTTGAGCTCCAGCACCTCCGCCTGCAGCAGCACCCGCTCCAGCAGGTCGTCGATGCCGGCCCCGGTCTTGGCCGAGACATGGGCGAACATGGTCTCGCCCCCCCACTCCTCCGGCACCACCTCGTGGCTCACCAGTTCCTGCTTGATGCGCTCGGGCTGGGCCTCGGCCTTGTCGATCTTGTTCACGGCCACCACCAGCGGCACCCGGGCCGCCTTGGCGTGGTGAATCGCCTCGATGGTCTGGGGCATGACGCCATCGTCCGCCGCAACCACCAGGACCACCAGGTCGGTGACCTTGGCGCCGCGCGCGCGCATGGCGGTGAACGCCTCGTGGCCAGGGGTGTCGAGGAAAGTGATCATCCCCCGCGGCGTCTCCACGTGGTAGGCGCCGATGTGCTGGGTGATGCCGCCCGCCTCGCCCGAGGCAACGCGGGTGCGGCGGATGTGGTCCAGCAGCGAGGTCTTGCCGTGGTCCACGTGGCCCATCACCGTGACCACCGGCGCCCGCGGCTCCAGCGCGGCCGCTTCCACCGGACCGGACTCGGCGAGGTAGGACTCGGGATCGTCGATCTTGGCCTTGTTGGCGATATGGCCCATCTCCTGGACCACGATCATGGCGGTTTCCTGGTCCAGCACCTGATTGATGGTGACCATGGTGCCCATCTTCATCAGGGTCTTGATCACCTCAGCCGCCTTCACGGACATCTTGTGCGCGAGTTCGCCCACGGTGATGGTCTCCGGCACCAGCACCTCATGCTTGACCGGCTCGGTCGGGGCTTGGAAGGCGTGCTGCCCCGACTCGTCCTCGCCCTTGGGCCGCGGACCCTTGAGGTGGCGGGAACGGGCGAACGCAGTGTCGTCGCCCCGGGTCTTGATGGCGCGGCGGTGGGCGCTCTCGTCGGCGTAGATGACCGGCTTGGCCGGCTTCTTCGCCTTCTTGTCCTTTTCCTCGCCGGCCTTGGGCGCAGGCTTGTGCAGCGTGCCCTCGCCCGCCGGCGCGGCGGCAGCTGTCGCGGCGGCGACCGGCTGAACCGGGGCCTCGACGACGGGCGCCGGAGCCGGCGCGGCTTCGGCCGGGGCTTCCTCGGGCTTGGGCGCCTCCTCGGCCTTCTTCCTGGCGCGGGACTTCTTCTCCGCCACCTCGGCGGCCTGGCGCGACTCGAGTTCCGCCTGCTTGCGGGCCTCCTCCTCCCGCATCCGGATCTGTTCCTGGTCGATCACCGGCGGGGGCGGCGGCGCGGGCGGCGCCTCGACCTCCGGTTCGCGCTTCACCAGCACCCGCTTCTTGCGCACTTCCACCTGGATGGTGCGTGCCTTGCCGGTGGCGTCGGCCTTTTTCACCTCGGCGGTCTGCTTCCGGGTGAGGGTGATCTTGCTCTTCGTTTCCTTGGCGCCATGCATGCGGCGCAGGTACTCCAGGAGCTGGGTCTTGTCCGCCTCGGTGAGGGTGTCGTCCTCGACCTTCTTGGATACCCCGGCGGCGTTCAGCTGCTCCAGTAGCAGCGCCGCGGGCATCCCCAGCTGCTTGGCAAATTGTGCGACGTTCATCTGCGCCATGCGGAACCCTCAGGTGCTACTTACTGCTCCTCTGCAAACAGCGGCGCGCGCGCGGCCATGATAAGTTGCCGCGCCCGCTCGTCCTCTATGCCGGTGATCTCGGTGAGCTCGTCCACCGCGAGGTCGGCCAGCTGCTCCCGGGTGGAGACGTCCTTGGACACCAGCAGCCGCGCGGTTTCCTCGTCCATGCCCTCCAGGTTCATCAGGTCCTCGAGCTCCTGCTCCACGTGCTCCTCGTTGGCGATGGCCTCGGTGAGCAGCGCGTTGCGGGCGCGCGCCCGCAGCTCGTTCACGGTGTCCTCGTCAAAGGACTCGATCTCCAGCATCTCGTTCAGCGGCACGTAGGCCACCTCCTCGAGGGTGGTGAAGCCCTCCTCGAACAGAATGTCGGCCACCTCCTGGTCCACGTCCAGCTTCTCCATGAACGTGGACCGGATCTTCCCGGCTTCCTCCTGCTTCTTGGTGGAGGCCTCGTCGGTGGTCATGATGTTAAGCTCCCAGCCGGTGAGCTGGGAGGCAAGGCGCACGTTCTGCCCGGCGCGGCCGATGGCCTGCGCGAGCTGCTCCTCCTCCACCACCACGTCCATGCTGTGGGATTCCTCGTCCACCACGATGCTGGTGACCTCGGCCGGCGCCAGGGCGTTGATGACGAAGGTCGCCGGATCCGCGTTCCAGAGAACGATGTCCACCCGCTCGCCGGCCAACTCCTGGGTCACGGCCTGGACCCGGGAGCCGCGCATGCCGACGCAGGTTCCGATGGGGTCGAGGCGCGGGTCGTTGGACTTCACCGCGATCTTGGCGCGGGATCCCGGGTCGCGGGCCGCGGCCTTCAGTTCCAACAGGCCCTCCTCGATCTCCGGCACCTCCAGCTCGAACAGCTTGACGATGAAATCGTCGGCGGTGCGCGACAGGATCAGCTGCGGGCCGCGGGCCTGGCGGTCCACCTTGAGCAGGAACGCCCGCACCCGGTCCCCTACCCGCAGGTTCTCCTTCGGGATCATCTGGTCCTTGGGCAGCAGTGCCTCGACGCGGCCCGATTCCACGATGGCGTTGCCGCGCTCCATGCGCTTGATCTGGCCGGTGATCAGGTGTTCCTTGCGCAGCAGGAAATCGTTCAGGATCTGCTCGCGCTCGGCGTCGCGAATCTTCTGCAGGATCACCTGCTTGGCGGCCTGGGCGCCAATGCGGCCGAACTCGATGGGCTCCAGCGGCTCCTCGATGAAGTCGTTCACCTGCAGCGTGGGATCCCGGCCCTGGGCTTCGCTGACCCCGATCTGGTGCGGCGGCGACTCGACTTCCGCGTCCTCCACCACCTGCCAGCGCCGGAACGAAAGGTAGTCGCCGGTATTGCGGTCGATCTCGACCCGCACGTCCACGTCGTCCTTGAAGCGTTTCTTGGTGGCCGAGGCGAGCGCCAGCTCCAGGGCACCGAACACGATGTCCTTGTTGACGTTCTTCTCGCGCGCCAGCGCGTCCACCAGCATCAGCATTTCACGGTTCATCACTGCACTCTCCAACCGCAAGGGTCTAACCTTTCCTGCCTCCGCGCCGCGGAGGCGCGGGCTTGGCAAACAGTTCCGCCGGGTCGAGCCGCGCCTTGTCCACGTTGGACAGCGCCAGCCGCAGGACTTTGCCCTCGGACTCCAGTTCCAGGGCGTCGTCGCGCACGCCCCGCAGCACACCGGTGAAGTTCCTCTGCCCGTCCACGGGAATGCGGGTATGCACCTTCGCCCGCTCCCCGGTGAAGCGCTCGAAATCCCCCGCCTTGCGCAGCGGCCGGTCCAGCCCCGGGGAGGACACCTCCAGACGGTCGTAGTTCACGTTCTCCACCTCCATCACCCGGCTCAGGTGCCGGCTCACGAAGGCGCAGTCGTCCACGCTGATGCCGCCCGGCTTGTCTATGAACAGGCGCAGCATCCGGCCCCGGTTCGACAATTCCAGGTCCACCATCTCGTACCCCAGGCCTTCCAGGGTCGGTTCCAGCAATGCGCGCAGGTCCATGTTCACCGCACAAACAAAAAATGGGCCCGAAGCCCATCCCTGTTCAAAACAGACCGCGATTCTAGCAAGAAATCGAATTGATTGAAAGGTTTTAGGCCGTTTGGCGTGGTTTGGCGCGGCTCCGGTGAGGTCCCCGAGCACGGGTTCCGCGAGTGCAGTTCAGGCCAGTTCCGGCGAAGCCAACAAGTCGTTGTTCGACTAACCGTTTTTTCCCGGAACAGCGGATTCGCCCCGGTTCCGGCATAATTTCGCGAAATTTCTCATCCCCACGACCCCGATGTCCGGCGCCCCTCCCAAGAAAGCAGCGCAGCAGAAGAAGCAGGAACCCGCCGTCTCCAATTTCATCCGCCAGATCGTGGATGAGGACCTGCGCACCGGGAAATACGCCTCCCGGCGCTGGGGGGGCCGGCCGGGGCTGCGCACCGTCCACGACGCGGGCGTTCCCGACCCGGCCAGAATCCGCACTCGCTTCCCGCCGGAGCCCAACGGCTACCTGCACATCGGCCACGCCAAGTCCATCTGCCTCAACTTCGGCTTGGCCCGCGACTACGGCGGCGCCTGCCACCTGCGCTTCGACGACACCAACCCGGAGAAGGAGGAGCAGGAATACGTGGACTCCATCATCGAGGCCGTGCGCTGGCTGGGCTTCGACTGGGGGGACAACCTCTATTGCGCCT
>DASTHR010000086.1:0-3125 GCA_035718105.1 Burkholderiales bacterium | reverse complement strand
GCGCAGCGCCCAGGTGCTGCCGCGGAACGACTTCCAGGCCGAGAGTCCGAGGGAAAGCTCCAGCAGCGTCGCCACCCCGTTCAGGTCCGGGGGTCGGGGTGCCTGCCGCGGACCGCAGCGCAGCGCCGAAAACGGCGTCTCCAGGGCATCGGCGAGAAGCGGCAGCGGCAGCGTCCGCGCACCCTCGAAGACACGGAACGGATCCGGCTGGCTGGCCCAATCCATGTGGCCCGGCCCCGGCGCGTAGCCGTCCAGCCGGTGCTTGCTGCGGGCGTGGTAGGCGAAGACCGCGTCCGCGCCGGTTGGCGGACTCATGTCTGCGATAGGTTCGGGGTCAATCCGGGAGGCCGCGATGCATCGGTTATAATCGCGCGACAGCCGCGAGGAACGGAACTTTAATGGGATTCTATCAATACCACGTATTTTTCTGCGTGAACCAGCGCGCGGGCGGCGAGGCCTGCTGCAACGACCACCACGCCAAGGACATGCAGGTGTACGCGAAGCAACGCATCAAGGAACTCGGCCTCAAGGGCGAGGGCAAGGTGCGCATCAATTCCGCCGGCTGCCTCGACCGCTGCGGGCTCGGCCCTTGCATCGTCATCTACCCGGAAGGCGTCTGGTACACCTATGTGGACAAGGACGACATTGACGAGATCATCCGGGAACACCTGGTGCACGGTCGCCACGTCGAGCGCCTCAAGATTTGACGTGATAAGCCACATGCTCAGCTGGGTGCGGCTTCGAGGTCCGCATTCTGGCGGACCTGCGGCGTGTCCGGCTGAAGCCGGACCCACAAGCGCGGCCTGCCGGCAGCGGCCGCAGTCCATCGCCGGCCGGGACTTCTGACGTGAGACCCGTCCACCGCCTCGACGTCCACGGCCCCGCCGGCCGCATCGAGGCCGTCTGGCACGAGCCCGCGGGTGCGCCCGCTGGCGTCGCCGTCATCGCCCACCCCCATCCCCTCCATGGCGGCACCATGGACAACAAGGTGGTTCAGACCCTGGCCCGGACCTTCGTGGAGTTGGGACTCGCCGCGGTGCGCTTCAATTTTCGCGGCGTGGGCGCGAGCGCCGGGGAATGGGACGAGGGCCGCGGCGAGACCGAGGACCTGATGGCCGCCGCCCACGCGGCCCGCGAAAGGCTTGGCCACCTGCCCCTCACCCTCGCCGGCTTTTCCTTCGGCGGCCATGTCGCCGCCCGCGCCGCCCGCCGCCTGCACCCGCGCAGACTGGTGCTGGTGGCGCCGGCGGTGAGTCGCTTCGAGGTGCCCGAGGTGGCGCCGGATACCCTGGTGGTGCACGGCGAGTTGGACGACGTGGTGCCCCTCAAGGATGTGCTGGACTGGGCGCGGCCCCAGGAATTGCCGGTGGTTGTGGTTCCCGGCGGCGAGCACTTTTTTCACGGCCGCCTGCACCTGCTGAAGAACATCGTCGTCGAACGATGCAGGTCCTGAGCGCGCGGGGACTGCGCAAGCGCTACGGGGCGCAGGAGGTGGTGGCGGGGGTGGACCTCGACATCGAGCCGGGCCAGTGCTTCGGGCTGCTCGGCCCCAACGGCGCCGGCAAGACCACCACGCTGCGCCTGTGCCTGGGCCTCACAGAGCCCGCGGGCGGCGAGATCCGGCTCATGGGCCACGAGGTGCCGCGGCAGGCCCGGGAGGCGCGGCAGCACGTGGGTGTGGTGCCGCAGTCCGACAACCTGGACCCCGACTTCTCGGTGCGGGAAAACCTGCTGGTGTACGGCCGCTACTTCGGGCTGCCCGACGCCGAAGTGGCGGGGCGCATCCCGGACCTGCTGGAATTCGCGGGCCTCAATGGCCGCGCCGACTCCAGCATCAAGACCCTCTCCGGGGGCATGAAGCGGCGCTTGGCGCTGGCGCGCGCGCTGGTGAACGATCCGCAACTGCTGATCCTGGACGAGCCCACCACCGGCCTCGATCCCCAGGCGCGGCACCTGATCTGGGACCGGCTGAAGCGGCTGATCTCCCGCGGCAAGACCATCCTGCTCACCACCCACTTCATGGACGAGGCGGAGCGGCTGTGCACGGCCCTCGCGGTCCTCGACGGCGGGCGGGTGATCGCCCGGGGCAGCCCGCGGGAGCTGATCGCGCGCCACATCGAGCCGGAGGTGGTGGAGGTGCACGGCGAGGGCCTGGAGCAATGGGCCGACGCCCAGGCGGCGCGCCTGGCGGACCGTTGCGAGCGCGCGGGCGAGACCGTGTTCTGCTACACGCGCGAGCCGGCGCCGCTGGTGGCGAGCCTGGCCGGCTGGCACGGCCTGCGCTACCTGCACCGACCCGCCAACCTCGAGGACGTGTTCCTCAAGCTCACCGGCCGGGAACTCAGAGACTGATGCGCGCCTCCCGCCTGCTCGCCCCGCCGCGGCTGTCGCTGCGATTCCTTCCGGTCTGGCGGCGGAACTTCCTGGTGTGGCGCAAGCTCGCCATCCCCTCGCTGCTGGGAAACCTGGCCGACCCCATGCTCTACATGCTCGGCCTGGGCTACGGCCTGGGCGCGCTGCTGCCGCAGGTGGAGGGCATGACCTACATCGCCTTCCTTGCCTCCGGCACCGTGGCCTACAGCACCATGAACAGCGCCACCTTCGAAGCGCGGTATTCCGCCTTCTCCCGGCTGCACGTGCAGCGCACCTGGGAAGCGATCCTCAACGCGCCGCTCACCCTGGACGACATCGTGCTGGGGGAGATGGTGTGGGCAGCGAGCAAGAGCGTGCTCTCCGGCGCGGCGATCCTGGTGGTGATCTGGGCCCTGGGCCTCGCCCACCACGCCCTCGTCCTGTGGGTGCTGCCCCTCACCCTGCTGATCGGCCTCACCTTCGCCGCCATGGGGCTGGTGATCACCTCGGTCTCCCCCAGCTACGATTTCTTCATGTACTACTTCACCCTGCTGATCACCCCCATGGTGCTGCTCTCCGGGGTGTTCTTCCCGGTGGCCCAGCTCCCGGAGGCGCTGCAGGCGGTCTCCGCGGTGCTGCCCCTGCGCCACGCCATCGAGCTGGCGCGCCCGCTCATCATCGGCGCCTGGCCGGCCGACGTCGCGCTGCACCTGTCGGTGCTGGCGGCCTACGCGGTAACGGGATTCTGCCTGGCTCTGGTCCTGAGCCGCCGG
>DASTHR010000085.1:0-15013 GCA_035718105.1 Burkholderiales bacterium | reverse complement strand
GCGCGATCGTGGCGACTTCGGATGTGGCGCCGGGAGTGGCGGCGCACACAGTCGTCATTCTACGGCAAGCCAGCGCGACGCCGCGAGGCGGCGCCCCAGCGCGCCGCCCGCCCGTGGGATCCTGCGCGGCGATTCGCGCATCGCCTGCACGTTGCGCGCAACGCGCCCCACGCGGGCGTTCCTGAATGGTTCCTAGTGACTGGTTCCGCTGGATCGCGTGACCTTATTGTAGACGTTGTACTTTCCCACCGGCTTCTTCATCGGAATGCGCTTCACTTCCTTCAGCGTCACCGCGTCATAGACGATCAGCGCGCCGTCGTTTTCCCAAAGGCTCGCGAGCACCCGGCTGCCGTCCCGGGTGAATTCCACGTGCGCGAGGGTCTTGCCGGGCTCCGGCCGCAGCCGGGCCACCACTTCCAGGGTCTCGGTGTCGATCACCTGCAGCGTGTCCTTGTGCTCCGCGCTCATCATGGAGTCCACCCAGGCGTAGCGCGAGTTCTCGTGGCCTCGCATGAAGAATCCCGGGCCCAGGGTCTTCACCTGGGCCACGGTCTTCCAGTCCTGGATGTCGATCACGCTCACCACCCCTTCCTTCAGGTTGGGAGTGGCCATCACCCGCCGCCCCTTGTGCAGGAAGGTGATGCCGGAGCCCAGGTGGGGCATTCCCGGCAGGTCCAGGTCCGCGATCTTGCGCCGCACGTCCAGATGCACCACCTGGCCTTTGCCCGCGTCGCGGGAGGCACCCATGAGCTCGTGGTACTCGGGAGTGAAGAAAAAATCGTCCAGATAGTCCTGGAGCTCGGTGCGACTCGGATTGAGAAAGCCGGGCACGAAGGCCCCTTCGCGGTACTGGAAATCGTGGATCACGCCGATGGGGATCTCCGGAGCCTTCGGGTCATAGCTGATCTCCCACACTTCCTTCACGTCCTTCAACGCGGCCACGAAGCTGCGGCGCGGCGCGGCGTCATAGACGGCGGAGACGCGGGAACTCTGCTTGCCGGCCTTGTCCGTCACGGGAAGGATCTTCACCGGCTTCAGTTCCGCGTCCAGCACCACCAGGGTGTGGGGGAGGTAATTGGCCACCATCACGTACTTGCCGTCGCCGGAAACCGCGGCATTGCGCGTGTTGATGCCGGCCCGGACTTCGGCCACGGTCTTGAGGTTCCAGATGTCGAACTTGGAGATCCAGCCGTCCCGGGAGGCGAAATAGACGTAGCGCCCGTCGGGCGTGAACTTCGGCCCGCCATGCAGGGCGTAGCGGGAGGGGAAGCGGTGGATCGGCTCCAGCCTGTCGCCATCGAGGATGGTGACGTGGTGGTCGCCCGCTTCCACCACCACAAACAGGTTCATGGGGTCGGCCTGGAAACTCGGCTTGTCCGGCAGGCTGCCGGGGGCATGGTGGACCACGCGGGAGGCGGCGATCTCCTTCTCGCCCCAGGCCGGCATGGGGCTCACCGGCGTGTACACGTAGTCGGCCAGGGCCTGGATCTCCTCGGGCTTCAGCAGTTCGCGGAACGCGGGCATCTGCACCGCGGGCCGGCTGTCGCGGATCATGTTCACCGCCTCGGGCTTGCGCAGCCGCGACAGGTTCTCCGGCAGCAGCGCCGGGCCCATGCCCCCCAGTCGGTCCGCGCCGTGGCACTGCGCGCAGTGCTGCCGGTACAAGGCTCCCGCATCCGGGGCCGCAAAGGCATTCGCCACGGCGAGCACAGGGACCACGCAGAGGACGACAAGATGCGGTGCGAGGCTCTTCATGTTCAATCTCCGGGTTTTCGCCGACCCCTGTGGCTAGGCCTTGTGGCTTTGCTTCTGGCGGGAGTAGGGGGTGACGGTGAGGCGCTCACCCCCGGGCGCCACGCCGATTTCCTCGTCGCTCAGGTAACAGGCGGGGTCTTCGGCCCAGGGGTCGCCGGTCAGCTGCTGGGCCCGCACCCGGGTGTTGCCGCCGCAGATTTCCAGGTGGATGCAGGCGCCGCAGCGCCCCTTCACGGCCCGGGGCCGCTGCTTGAGGCCCGCCATCAGCGGGTCCGAAGTGTCCATCCATATCTCGGAGAAAGGCCGCTCCCGCACGTTGCCCAGGGTGTGGTGCCACCACATGGTGTCGGGATGCACGTTGCCCAGGTTGTCGATGTTGGCGACGTTGACCCCCGAGGCGTTTCCGCCCCACTGCACCAGCTTGGCGCGGACATGCTCCGCCATCTGCGGGAAGCGCCGCTGCACCCAGTACAGCAGGTACACGCCGTCGGCATCGTTGTTGCCGGTGGTGAACTCCTTCTGCAGCCCCCGCTGCCGGTAGTCCCAGCAGGTGTCGAACAGCAGGTCCATGGCACGGCGCGTCATCTGGTGGCGGGCGTCGTCCTTGCGGTTGACGTTGCCGCGCCCGGCGTAATTGAGGTGGGAGAAGTAGAAGCGGTCTATGCCCTCGTCTTCCACCAGCTTCAGAAGCGCCGGCAGGTCGTGGGCGTTGTCCTGGGTCATGGTGAAGCGCACCCCCACCTTGAGCCCCAGGTCGCGGCACAGGCGGATGCCGTGCAGCGAGGCGTCGAAGGCGCCTTCCATCCGCCGGAACCTGTCGTGGGTGCCCCGAATGCCGTCGAGGCTCACGCCCACGTAGTTGAAGTCCGCCTCGGCGATCCTCGCGATGCTGGACTCGTTGATCAGGGTACCGTTCGACGAGAGTCCGACATAGAAGCCCATCTCCTTGGCGCGGCGGGCGATGTCGAAGATGTCGCGCCGGAGCAGGGGCTCGCCACCGGAGAGGATCAGCACCGGCACCCGGAAGCGCTTCAGGTCTTCCATCACCGCGTACACCTCGGCCGTGGAAAGCTCCCCGGGGAAGTCGGTGTCGGCGGAGATCGAGTAGCAGTGCTTGCAGGTGAGGTTGCAGCGCCGGATCAGGTTCCAGATCACCACCGGTCCCGGAGGATCGCGGCGCGGTCCGGCGGGCGTCGGTTGGGCGATCTCCTGCATGAACTGGGATATGCGGAACATGGTTTTCTGCGTAGCGTCGCTGTTACCGGATGCTAGGCGGGCAGGGGGGATGCCGCCCTGATACAGGTCAAGTTTCCGGGCCTATTCCCCAAAACGCAACCCGGTCTTCTTGAGGATGCGGGTGCTGTAGAGCACCTCGTGGGCGCGGTCGGCGTCGCCGAGCAAGACGGCGATGCGGGCAACCTTCGCCTCGACTTCCTCCCGGCTGCGGCCGTGGACCATGGCGAACAGGTTGTAGGGCCAGTCCGGCAGCCGGCGCGGACGCCGGTAACAGTGGCTGACAAACTCCAGCGCGCCCACCCTGGCCCCCAGCGTGTCCACGGCCTCGTCCGGCACGTCCCACACCGACATGCCGTTGGCGCGGTAGCCGATGGCGTAGTGGTTGGGCACCGCGCCGATGCGGCGGATGATGCCCTGTTCCAGCATGCGCCGCAGGCGCGCCATCACTTCCTCCGCCGGCAGCCCGAGCCGCTCGGCTACCGCGTGGTAGGGCCGCGGCACGAGCGGCAGCCCGCCCTGGGTGGCGACCACGATCCTGCGGTCGGTTTCGTCGAGGGAGGCGGGGTCTGCCACGGGCTCAGACGGCAAGCTTCAGCTCCACGAAGTATTCGCGGAGCTTCGGGAAGTTGTAGACCCGGCAGCCGGTCGCGGATTCGATGCGCTCGACGACGTTTCCTATGCCCTCCGGCGTGTCCGTGGCCAGCACGAACCACATGTTCAGGCGGTGGGCCCGCTCGTAGTTGTGGGCCACTTCCGGCATCGCGTTCACCAAGGCGGCGACCCGCTCGAAATCGGCGGCGTGAACACTCATGGCGGCGAGGGTAAAGGCGCCGCCCATGCGGTCGGCGTTGAAGAGGGGTCCGAAGCGGGTGAGGTGGCGCTGCTCCAGCAGCATTCCGATTCGGGCGATGAGTTCGTCCTCCGTGGTGCCCAGCTCCGCCGCGGCCTCCGCGAACGGCCGCTCGCTCACGGGGAAGCCGCCCTGCAGGTGGTTCAGGATCGCCCGGTCCAGCTCATCCATGGGCGTAGAGGGCGCCCCGCTGCTTGAAGCGGCGGCGGCTGAACAGCACCTCATGGCGCAGTTCCGGCGGGGCGGCATCATGGCGCAGCGTCTCCACGTGGCGCAGCACGGTGGCGCGGTCGCGGCCGTGGATCATGCAGAACAGGTTGTAGGGCCAGTCCGGCGGTCGGCGCGGCCGGCGATAGCAGAGGGTCACGAATTCGCGGCGGGCAAAGGCCCGGCCCACCCGGTCCGCCTCGGCGTCCGGCACGTCCCAGACCACCATGGCGTTAGCCCGGTAGCCCAGCTCGTGGTGGCGCACGATGACCCCGATGCGCTTCACCACCCCTTCGGCGAGCCACTGGCAGAGCCGTTGCAGCACTTCGTGCTCCCCCAGCCCCGCGCGGGCCCCGATCTCCGCGTAGGGCCGAGCCAACAGGGGGAAGCCGTCCTGGAGGGCGGCGATGAGGGCGGTGTCCGAGGGGTGGCGCAGGAAGGAGGGGGCCTCGGGAAGTTCGTCCTCCTCCTCCAGTTCCCGGGTGGCGCACTCGGCGTTCATGTCGAAGCCCAGGTCGATGTGATATTCCGCCAGCAACGGCAGGGAGACGGGCCGGTGGCCGGCGCGGTGGCCGATGCGGGCCAGCGCCTGCTCCAGCCGCGCCGCGTCCGGCGCCGTGGCCACGAACCACAGGTTGTAGCGGTGCTCGCGCTCGTAGTTGTGGTTGACCTCGGGGAAGGCGCTGACGATTTCCGCGACACGTTCCAGCTCCGCTTCGGGCACCGCCATGGCGGCGAGCGTGCTGGCCCCGACGGAATTGGGGCGGAACACCACGCCCACCCGGCTCACCCGGCCCTCGGCCTTGAGCTGTCCCAGCATCCGCAGCACCCGGTCCTGGGCGATCCCCAGGCGCTCCGCGATCCGGGCATAGGGCTCTGGCTCCAGGGGAAAGTCCCGCTGGAAATCATTGAGCAGGCGCCAGGCGACGGGATCCATCACATGCCGATGCGGGCGGCGCGGCTGGTGAAGAAGATGCCGCTGGGCTTGTCGGCGGGCAGTTCGCCGAGCTTCGCGAAGCTGGTGGTGTCGTAGATCAGCACCTTGTCGTCGTCCCGCGCCGAAATCCAGACCGCCTCGCCCCGGGGCGTGAACTCCATGTGCAGCACCGCATTGCCCGGCTGGAAGGTGTGCACCACCTTGCGCGTCGGAACGTCGATCACCTGCACCGTGTCGTTCTTCGGGAACGCGAAGTTGACCCACACCTGGCGGCCATCGGGGCGTGCCATCACGAACACCGGCTGGCCGTGCACCGGTATGCGCCCGGCCTCCTTCCAGCCGCGGGCGTCCGCCAGCAGCACTTCGTTGCGGCCGATGGCGGGCAGGAAGGCGGTGTCACCGGCCATGGCCCAGCCCCGCAGGTGAGGCATCTTGAACACGGGCAGCTTCTCCTCGCCCCGGCCATAGCCCTCCAGCACCTTGCGCACCCCGGCGTCGGGGTTCCAGGTGTCCAGCAGCGCCAGGCCGTCCTCGCCGAACAGGCCGGCGATGTACCAGCGGCCGTCGGGGGTAACCAGCCCGTCGTAGGGCTGCTTGCCGGCATCGCGGAATTTCCTGACGCTGGGATTGCGGGGGTCGGTGGCGTCGGCGAGCCAGATCTCCCCGGCGTCAAACAGGGCGTAGCCGAAGCGGTTGCCGGGCACGTCGGCCAGTCCCACCACCTTGGAGCGCTTGCCGCCGTCGCCGTAGGCGGCGGGTATGTCCGAGAGGAGTTCCAGGGTGCCGGCGTCGAACAGCTTCACGCCGCCCGGTTCGTAGTTCTGCGCCGCCACCACCCGGCCGTCCTGGGAGATGGAGCCGCCGATGGAGTTGCCCGCCTGAACCACGCGTTTCTCGATGCGAAGCCCCAGCAGGTCCACCTTGGTCAGCCCGCCGTCGCGGCCGAAGACGTAGGCGTAGCGCCCGTCCCGGGAGAACACCACGGAGGCGTGGGACAGGTCGCCCAGTCCCTCGACGCGGCCCAGGGAGGTCCGCGTGCTGGTGTTCACCACCTGAACGCTTCCGGCTGCGCGCTCGATCACCACGCCCAGGTCGCCGGTTCCGCGCAACTGGGGCGCGGCGCAGCCCGCGAGCACCAGCACCAGCACGGCTACGAACGGCAATCGCTTAACGCTCATCGGGCAGTCCCCTGATCAGTTGGTCCACGATCCAGTGCGCCTCCGGCTCGGTCACGAAGTCCTTCCAGGGAGGCATCGCGGTTCCGGGTCGCCCGTACAGGATGGTGAAGGCGAGTCCGGCCCGGTCCTTGCCCTCCAGCGTCGCCGGCAGCAGCGGCGGCCCCAGGCCGCCCTTCATGGTGAGCCCGTGGCAGGAGCCGCAGTCCTGCCGCACCATGTGCAGCAGGGCGGCGCTGCGCTGCGGATCGCCCCGTGCGGCGCCCCCCTCGGCGGACGCGGGAGAGGCGGGCATCAGGCTTCCGAGGACCACTACGACGACGCTCGAGCGGAGGGCTGGACGAAGGCGCAACATGCATTGAATTTTAACACTCGCGCGCGCCAGCTACTTGATTCAACGCAAGCTTTCGCGGATTCGCGGATACGGCTTGTCGCGCTCCCCGGCCCGGTGGGGTGCCGGGCGGGAAGCCTGGTCATGGAGTCACTTCCACCACGCCTTGCATTTCCGGGTGTGGCCCGCAGGTGTAGGGATAAGTGCCGGGTTTGTCGAAGGATCGCTCCCAGGAATCGCCGGAAAACATCCTTTCGGATTCCGGAATCCGCTCGGCCTTGAACCAGATCGAGTGGCTGGCGCGCTTCTCGTTGTTGGTCCATTTGACGGTTGTCCCCACCTTAACCGTGACCTTCTCCGGCTGGAACTTGTAGTTCTCGATTTTCACCTCCGCTACCTCGGCGAAGGCGGCGTTCTGCTGGGCCGCGAGCGTTGCCGCGAACAGGGTAGCGACGATCATTGCGATTTTCATACCGGATCTCCCGAAGTGGCCCTCGAGGGCGTGGGGCAATTGCTGATTCGACACATCAACGCCGGTTCAGTGCCCGCTATTTTCCGACCGTCCTGATCGGGTTTGTGCAGAGCAAAATCCGTTGACCCGAATCAAAGAAATCCATGCTTTCAGGACTACTATTAAGAGCACTACGGCCTCAGGAGATCATCGCATTGGGTTCTGCAATCAACATCAGCGGCGTTCTGGTGCACGCACGCCCCGAATCCGCGGAGGCGGTGCGCGCGCGGTTGATGCAGCTTCCAGGAGTTGAAGTCCACGCCGTGAGCCCGGATGGGCGCCTGGTGGTGACCGTCGAGAACGCCGACGACCGGGAAATGGCCGACACCTTCGAGCGCGTCCAGGCGCTACCGGACGTGCTCTCCGCAAGTCTGATTTACCACCATTCCGAGGATACGCAGGACACCGCCCCATCGGCACAGGAGATCAAGCCATGACCATGACACGACGCGAATTCATCAAGATCAACGCGATTGCGGCCACTGCCGCAGCCGCCGGTGTCACGATTCCCGGAATCGGGGAGGCCCTGGCGGCCGCGGCTCCGGACAAGAGCATCCGCTGGGACAAGGGCGTGTGCCGCTACTGCGGCACCGGGTGTGGGGTGCTGGTGGGCGTCAAGGACGGCCGCGTGGTGGCCACCCAGGGTGATCCGGACGCGCCGGTAAACAAGGGGCTCAACTGCATCAAGGGCTACTTCCTGTCCAAGATCATGTACGGCAAGGATCGGCTCACCACGCCCCTGCTGCGCATGAAGGACGGGAAGTTCGACAAGAACGGCGAATTCGCTCCCGTGAGCTGGGACCAGGCCTTCGACATCATGGCGGAAAAATGCAAGGCGACCCTGAAGGAGAAGGGCCCCACCGCCATCGGGATGTTCGGCAGCGGCCAGTGGACCATCTGGGAGGGTTACGCCGCCGCCAAGCTCATGAAGGCGGGGCTGCGCTCCAACAACATCGACCCCAACGCGCGCCACTGCATGGCGAGCGCGGTGGCGGGCTTCATGCGCACTTTCGGCATCGACGAGCCCATGGGCTGCTACGACGACCTGGAGCACGCCAATGCCTTCGTGCTGTGGGGTTCCAACATGGCGGAGATGCACCCCGTTCTGTGGTCGCGCCTCACCGACCGGCGCCTCACTGCCCCGGACACCAAGGTCGCCGTGCTCTCCACCTTCACCCACCGCAGCTGCGAGCTGGCGGACATCGAACTCATCTTCAGGCCGCAGACCGATCTGGCGATCCTCAACTACATCTGCAACTACATCATCCAGAACGGCGCGGTCAACGAGGAATTCGTGAAGAAGAACGTTACCTTCATGAAGGGCGTCACCGACATCGGATATGGCCTGCGCCCGAACCATCCGCTGGAGGAGGTGGCCAACAACAACGGCTACCCCGGCGCCGACGGCAAGCCCAAGGGCGATCCCGGGAAGGCCGATCCGATCAGCTTCGACGAGTTCAAGCAGTTCGTCTCCGAGTACACCCTGGAGCACACCGCGAAGCTCTCCGGCGTGCCGGCGGACAAGCTGGAGGCGCTGGCGAAGCTCTACGCCGATCCCAAGCGCAAGGTGGTGTCCTACTGGACCATGGGCTTCAACCAGCACACCCGCGGCACCTGGGTGAACAACATGATCTACAACGTGCACCTGCTGGTGGGCAAGATCTCGGAGCCGGGAAACGGCCCGTTCTCCCTGACCGGGCAGCCCTCGGCCTGCGGCACCGCCCGCGAGGTGGGCACCTTCTCGCACCGGCTGCCGGCGGACATGGTGGTGATGAATCCCAAGCACCGCGAGGTGAGCGAGAAGTTGTGGCAGCTGCCGGAGGGCACCATCCCCGACAAGCCCGGCTTCCACGCCGTCGCCCAGAGCCGCGCGCTCAAGGATGGCAAGCTCAACTGGTACTGGACCACGACGACCAACAACATGCAGGCCGGCCCGAACATCAACGGCGAGACCTATCCGGGCTTCCGCAATCCGGCCAACTTCGTGGTGGTGTCCGACGCCTACCCGACGGTGACCGCCCTGGCCGCGGACCTGATCCTGCCTTCCGCCATGTGGATGGAAAAGGAGGGGGCGTACGGCAACGCCGAGCGCCGCGGCCAGTTCTGGCGCCAGCAGGTGAAGGCGCCGGGGCAGGCGAAGTCCGACCTCTGGCAGTACCTCGAGTTCTCGAAGCGCTTCAAGGTGGAGGAGGTGTGGCCGGCGGAACTCGTCGCCAAGAAGCCCGAGTACAAGGGCAAGACCCTCTACGACGTGCTCTACGCCAACGGCATGGTCAACAAGTTCCCGCTGGCGGAGGCGGCCAAGGTGAACGCCCATGCCATCAAGAACTACACCAACGACGAGTCCCAGGCCGTCGGTTTCTACGTCCAGAAGGGCCTGTTCGAGGAATACGCCCAGTTCGGCCGGGGCAAGGCCCACGATCTGGCGCCCTTCGACGTGTACCACAAGGCGCGCGGGCTGCGCTGGCCAGTGGTGGACGGCAAGGAAACGCTGTGGCGCTTCCGCGAGGGCTATGACTCCTACGTGAAGGCGGGCGAGGGCGTGAAGTTCTACGGCCACGCCGACGGCAAGGCGCGCATTTTTGCACTGCCCTACCAGCCGGCGGCGGAGCAGCCGGACGCCGAGTACGACCTGTGGCTGTGCACGGGGCGGGTGCTGGAGCACTGGCACACCGGCACCATGACCCGGCGCGTGCCCGAGCTCTACAAGGCGTTCCCGGACGCCCCGGTGTACATGCACCCGAAGGACGCCGAGAAGCGGGGCCTCAAGCGCGGCGACATCGTGAAGGTGGCTACCCGCCGCGGCGAGATCCAGCTTCGTGTCGATACCCGGGGCCGAAACAAGATGCCCGAGGGCCTGATCTTCATCCCGTTCTTCGACGAGCACCGGCTGGTGAACAAGCTCACTCTGGACGCCACCTGCCCGATCTCGAAAGAAACCGACTTCAAAAAGTGCGCGGCCAAGGTGGTCAAAGCGTGAAGGGTGAGTGAGTGAAGGGTGACGGGTGAGGCAGCGCCGGCTTCACCCTCCCTCGGGCCTGAACCGTGAACAGCGAAAAGAAACCCACGTCCGCCGCCCGCCGCCAGTTCCTGGCGGACACGGCGCGCACGGCCTGCGGCGTGGCGCTGCTGGGAGCGGGGTTGGGGCTGTACGCCAATCAGGCCCGGGCGACGCCGGCCACGGCGATACGCCCCCCCGGCGCCCTCGCCGAGAGGGAGTTTCTCGGCGCCTGCATCCGCTGCGGCATGTGCGTGCGCGACTGTCCCTACAACACCCTGAAGCTGGCCCGCCCCGAGGACGACCTCGCCACCGGCACGCCCTTCTTCGAGGCGCGGCAGGTGCCCTGCGAGATGTGCGACCACATCCCCTGCGTCAAGGCCTGTCCGACGGGGGCCCTGGACCACGCGCTCACGGACATCACCCGGTCGCGCATGGGGCTGGCGGTGCTGGTGGACCAGGAGAGCTGCCTCAACTTCCTGGGGCTGCGCTGCGACGTCTGCTACCGCGTGTGCCCGGTGATCGACAAGGCCATCACCCTGGAGCGCCAGCACAACACCCGCACCGGCAAGCACACCATGTTCCTGCCGGTAGTGCACTCCGAGCACTGCACCGGCTGCGGCAAGTGCGAAAAGTCCTGTGTGCTGGAGAAGGCCGCCATAAAGGTGTTCCCCATCGCCCTGGCCAAGGGGGCGCTGGGCGAGCACTACCAGCTGGGCTGGGTGGAGAAGCAGAAGGCCGGCAAGTCGCTGATCGAGGAGCAAGGCATCATTGATCTGCCCGACCGCATGCCCGAATCGCCGGCCGCGCCCGGGTCCGGGGCGCCGAACCCCCAACGGGGGCTGCCGCGAGCGCTGCAGGGAGACAAGCTATGACGGCCCAACGCGTCGGCGCCGAGGCGGTGGCGGCGAAGGGCTGGCTGGGTGCCCACAAGTGGCTGCTGGCGCGGCGCGCCTCCCAGATCGGCATCCTCGCGCTGTTCCTGCTGGGGCCGCTGGCGGGGCTGTGGATCGTCAAGGGCAACCTGGCCTACAGCCTGACCCTGGACACCCTTCACCTGGCGGATCCCTACGTGCTGATGCAGACGCTGCTCACCGGCCATGTTCCGGAGAAGGCGGCGATCATCGGCGGGCTGATCGTGCTGGGTTTCTATTTCCTGGTGGGTGGGCGGGTGTACTGCTCCTGGGTGTGTCCGGTGAACGCGGTGACCGACGCCGCCAAGTGGTTGCGCGACCGGCTCGGCATCCGCGGTCGCGGCGCGAATATTTCCCGTGCCACCCGCTACTGGGTCCTGGGCATGACGCTGGTGATGGCGCTGGCCACCGGCACGCTGGCATGGGAAATGGTGAACCCGGTGTCCATGCTGCACCGGGGCCTCATTTTCGGCATGGGCGCGGCCTGGCTGATCGTGGCCGCCGTGTTCCTGTTCGACTTGTTGGTGAGCCGCCATGGGTGGTGCGGGCATGTGTGCCCCGCGGGCGCCTTCTACGGCCTGGTGAACAAGTGGAGCCCGCTCAAGGTGAGCGCGGCGCGGCGCGCCCAGTGCAATGACTGCATGGACTGCTTCGCGGTATGCCCCGAGCCCCAGGTGATCAAGCCCGCGCTCAAGGGTGGAAAGCAGGGTCTCGGGCCGGTGATCCTCTCGGCGGCGTGCACCAATTGCGGGCGCTGCATAGATGTGTGCTCCAAGGATGTGTTTTCGTTCGGCAGCCGTTTTGCCGGAGCTTCGGGTGCGACGGCCGGCCGGATCGGCGTGAGCCAGGTGGATTAGGTTTCAACATTCGACAACGGAGGTAGGGCCATGAAAATGCCAGTCATCACGGGATTGTCGATCGCGGCGCTCGCATTGGCGGGCTGGATGGGGTCGGTGGCGGCCGGCGAGCCGGTGCAGACCCTGCGCGGCGCGGACGCCGCGGTGGAGGACAAGGCGCCGGAGGAGAAGTCGCTGGTGGGCAAGCGCCCGGGTCTGCAGAAGACCATATCGCGCACGTTTCAGGAACAGCCGCCGCTGATTCCCCACGCGCTGCAGAACTTCGACGAGATCACCCTCGAGGACAATCAGTGCCTGTCCTGCCACAGTGAGGAGACCTACAAGAAGAAGAAGGCGCCCCTGATCGGCAAGAGCCACTTCGAAATGAAGGGCGGAAAGCCGACCAAGACCGTGGACAATGCGCGCTGGTTCTGCACCCAGTGCCACGTGCCCCAGCACGACGCGCCGCCGCTGGTGGACAACGAGTTCAAGGCGGCCCAGGCGCCCGCCAAGCCCAAGAAGTAGGCTGTCCGGCAGCCTGCCTCCCGGCGCCCGCCCGCGCTGTCCGCGCGGGCGGGCGTTGTCATTTGAACCACCGGCGCGATTGGCGGCAGGCCTGTAGAGCGGTCCGGCATTGGCCGGAGGGCGGATTCCAGGTCGCGCTTCCGCAGGAATTCGGAACCACAAGCCGCAACGCCGGAGGCGGTGGATGCGATCGATGAAGTACCGCGGATGAACGCCGGTTCCAGTGGTCAGTTGCCATTGACGGCGTGCCGTGACTGGCAACCGACGAACGAAAGAAAGGAAAGGGGAGCCGCGGCTCCACTTCGTCACCGCATCGCTGCGGAGTCCCGCCCCGCGACAGTTACTGCTTCACGATCTTGGTGTCCGCCTTGGGGATGTCCATCGTCATCGAATACAGGCTGGTGCCATCGTGGGCGGCCTGCACGTCCACGGGGATGCTGCCCGCCTTGCCCTTGATGGGCCTGGGCTCGAACTTCTCCCCGGCGGCGGCTTTCCTGCCGATGTCGGCGAGTTCCTCCTAATGGCACGAGGTGCAGATCTCCCCCTTCTTGATGCCGCGCACGCCGCTGTGGTCGGATCCGTTCAGGACCCGCTCCATGCTGGCCACGCCGGGGAGCAGGACCGTGATCTTCTTTGCGGGCACCTTGCTCCAGTCGGGCGCAGCAACGGCAGGCCCTCCTAATCCAGCTCAGGAGGTGATGGGAATCGCGATCTGCCGCCGGAGGGAAGGGCGCCGCCATCCGCATTTTCGGGACGGGGGACGCGAAAAAGGGGGAGCATGTGCTCCCCCTTTTCAAGGCCGGGCGGCGTTGCCGCCCGAGCCGCCTACTTGCCTGCGGTGATGTCGGCCTTGGCGTCGATGCCCAGGGTGTAACCCATGGACACGTAGTGGAAGCGGCCGCCGGTGTAGTCCTCGTGGATGGCGAAGCCCATGTTGTAGGTCTTGCCGGCCTGCATGGCGATGTCGCCGTCGCCGCCGCCCGCCAGTTTGCGGGTGAAGACCACGGACCAGGTGTCCCCGGACTGCTTGCCCTCCGCGGAAACCAGCGCCTTGCCGCCTTCCATCACGCGCTTGTCGGCGACGTGGCCGTCCACCGGCTTGGCGCCCTTGGCGCTCTTCCACTGGATCAGGTCATAGAATTTTCCGGACGCCGAGCCGTCCTTGACGTACTTGGTCTGGTCGTCGCTTTTCTGGGAGGGCATGGTTCGGGCGTCCTGGTGGCAGGCGGACCAGCATCCCGCCAGGTTGGCCTGTTCCACCTTGCCGTCGTCGAGCATGACCGCCAGCTTGACCTGGTTGTCCTTGTCCATCTTGGGTCCGCCGCCGGCCGGCGACTTCCACTCGAAGCGCAGGTACAGGTTGGTGCCGTCGTTGGCCGCCTGCACGTTCACGGGAATGCTGCCGGCCTTGCCCTTGATGGGCTTGGGTTCAAGTTTCTCGCCCGAGGCGATCTTCTTGCCGACGTCGGCAAGCTCTTCCTCGTGGCAGGAGACGCAGCTCTCGCCCTTCTTGAGGCCGCGGGCTCCGCTGTGGTCGCCGCCCTTGGTGATCCACTCGATGGGGGTCACCCCGGGGTAGAAGACCACGATTTTCTTCGCCGGCACCTTGCTCCAGTCGGGCGGCGCAGCGTGCGCGGCGCCCATGGCGGCGAGGGCCAGGCTCACGGCGGAAGCGATGGGTAACAGCTTGCTCATGTAATCCCCCTCTTATTTCATGGAAATCGAATGTTAACCAACAACCCGGGGCCGACGCCAAAAAAAACGGCTTATGGCCCAAAAAATTATTCTTCGTCCTCTTCCTTCATGCCCTGGGGCTTCTGGTGGGCGATGCCCTTGTGGCAGTCGATGCAGGTTTTCTTGTCCGCCACGGCGATCTCGTGCTGCTTGCGCGAGCGCTGCTTTTGCTTGTCCAGTGCCATGGCAGTGAAGGTGTGGCAGTTTCGGCACTCCCGGGAGTCGCTGGCCTTCATCCGCCGCCATTCGTTTTCCGCGAGTTCCAGGCGCTTGGCCTCGAACTTCTCCTTGGTGTCGATGGAGCCCGTCAGCTTGCCCCAGACCTCCTTGGCCGCGGCCACCTTGCGCATCATCTTGTAATGCCAGATCCGGGGGACATGGCAATCGGCGCACACCGCCTGGACGCCGGTCCGGTTCTGGTAGTGGATCGTCTTTTGCCACTCCTGGTAAACCGTGTTCTTCATCTCGTGGCAGGAAATGCAGAACTCGAGGGTGTTGGTGGACTCCACCACCCAGTTGAACCCGCCCCAGAACATGATGCCACCGAAGAAGCCGATGACCAGCAGAGACAGGATGGACAGCGTGGCGCTGGGTTTCATGAGGCGACGCCAGCCGCGATTTTCTTTATCCGGCATAAACCCCCCTTATACATGGCTCGATGTCGGCAGGCCTCCCATTTGACGGCACGCAATGCGCCGACGCCTGCCAAAAAAACGCGCCCCGTATGTTAACCGGGGCGCGCATTTTCAGCATCATTTTATTGGTGAAACGATCCGCGAAAATCCTGGGGGCTGGGCCCCGGGAAGACAGGATCAATAAATGTCGTGCTGGGTGTTGTAGACGTTGAACTTGCCGGTCGGGGTGATCATCTTCGGATCGGTGATCACCTTCTTCACCTTCAGCGTCTTGTCGTCGTAGACCACGATGGCGGACTGGTCGGCCTTGCCGCCCCACAGGGACACCCAGACCTCGGTGCCGTCGGCGCTGTACTCGGGGTGCACCGC
>DASTHR010000084.1:0-5305 GCA_035718105.1 Burkholderiales bacterium | reverse complement strand
CCACGCCCAGCGGCACCGCCGCCATGGCCGTGACCAGCATCACCAGCACCGATCCGACCCAGGCGGACAGTATTCCCGCGGAGCCGGCGCGGCGCGACGGAAAACTGGTGAAGAAATCCCACCCCAGCCGCTCGTAGCCCTGGATGGCCATGCTCAGGAACAGGGCGGTAAAGGCAAGCACCCCGACCATCAGGCACACCAGCCCTATCACCACGAAGAGGTAGTCGAAGCGCTTGTGCCGGGCGATGAGGACACGGATTTCCTCCACCGAGTGCGACACACCCGAAAACCTGGCCATGTCAGTAGGCCTCCCGGTACTTCCTGCGCAGCAGGTGCCCCAGGATGTTGAAGCCCAGCGTCAGCAGGAACAGGGTCAGGCCCGCGGCGAAAATCGTCTGGTAGCCTACGCCGCCGTGGGGCAGGTCGCCCAGGCTCACGGCGACGATGTAGGCGGTGATGGTCTGGGCGGGTTCCGTGGGATTCAGGGTGAAATTCGGCTGGTTGCCGGCGGCCACCGCCAGCACCATGGTCTCCCCGACGGCGCGGGAAATCCCCAGGATGTAGGCCGCGGCGATGCCGGAGAACGCAGCCGGCACCACCACCCGCAGCGCCGTCTGCAGCCGGGTCGCTCCCATGGCGTAGGATCCCTCGCGCAGGGACATGGGCACGGCGCGCATGGCGTCCTCGCAGATGGAACTCACGTAAGGAACGATCATGATGCCCATCACCAGCCCGGCGCTGAGCATGTTGAATCCGGGAAGCTCGGGCATCAGCTTCTGCAGCAGCGGCGTCACAAACAGCAGCGCGAAGTAGCCGTAAACCACGGTGGGTATCCCGGCCAGCAGTTCGAGGAAAGGCTTGGCCACTTCCCGGGTGCCGAAACCGGCGAATTCGCTGAGGTAGATGGCGATGATGGTGCCCATGGGCACGGCAACCGCCAGGGCAATGGTCGAGGTCACCAGCGTACCCGTGAGCAGGGGCAGGATGCCGTACTTCGGGTTGTCGAACAGCGGTGTCCACTCCGTGCCAAAGATGAACCCGGAAAGGGGCACATGCTCGAAGAACACCAGCGACTCGCTCACCAGGATCACCACGATGGCGATGGTGGTGAGCACGGAGGAGGCCGCCGCCAGGAACAGGACGGCCTCGATGATCCTCTCCTTGACCTTGCTCCCGGCTCCGCGCTTCAGCCCGGAGGCAGCCAGCAACTGGTGATGATCCGCATCAGGGCTGCGAAGTACCGCCACGGCCTCGGTTCCGTTGGTCATTGAAAGGCCCCTATTCTACTGTAAGGGTCGGGAAAACGCGGGCGAGGGCGCCATGCGCGCCCTCGCCCGGGTGCTGTGCGTCAGAGCGCGGCCTCTTTCTTGACCAGGTCCTCGATCTTCAGGCCCGCCTCGGACTTGCCGCCGAACACGGTCCCGAACTTCTTCTTGTCGAGGTGCTCCAGATTGAGGGAGTACACCTTGGCCGGCAGCGGCACGTACTTCACCTCTTTTACCAGCTTGGGCGCCTCCTTCATGTAGAACTGGACGAACTCCCGGACTTCCGGCTTCTCCAGGGACTTCTCCGCCACGTAGATGAAGATCGGCCGGGACAGGGGCTGGTAGGTGCCGTCCTCCACCGCCTTCTCCGAGGGCGCCACCGGGCCCTTGCCGTTGTCGATGCTGGCCGCGCCCAGCTTCTTGGTGTTCTCAGCGTAGTAGGCGAAACCAAAGTAGCCAATGCCGCCCTTGTCCCGGGAAACCCCCTGGACCAGCGTGTTGTCGTCCTCGGAAGCGGTGTAGTCGGCGCGGCTCGCCTTGGCCTTGCCGACGATGGCCTCGGTGAAGTACTCGAAGGTGCCGGAATCGGTGCCCGGGCCGTAAAGTTTAAGCGGAACGTCCGGGTACTCCGGGCGCACCTGCTTCCAGTTGGTGATCTTGCCCTGGGCCTCGGGTTCCCAGATCTTTTTCAGGTCTGCCACGGTCAGGTTTTTCGCCCAGGTGTTCTGGGGATTGATGACCACGGTGAGGGCGTCGTAGGCAACCGGCATCTCGACGTACCTGATGCCAGCCTTGGCGCAATCCTCCATCTCGGACTTCTTGATGGGTCGCGACGCGTCTGCGATATCGATCTCGCCGCGGCAGAACTTCTTGAAGCCGCCACCGGTACCGGAGATGCCGACAGTGACCTTCACCGCGCCCTTCTTGGCCTTCTGGAACTCCTCGGCTACGGCCTCGGTGACGGGATACACGGTGCTGGAGCCGTCAACGGCAACCAGGGGACTGGCATGCAGAACGGTCGCGGAAAGGGACAGCGCTGCGCCGAGGGCGAGGGCTGCGGCGGAAAAAACGTGCTTGGTCATTCGGATCTCCACGATTATCAGGTCAGGTCGTTGAAGCCCCCGAATGATAGCGCCGCAATGTTACGGCTGTGTTACAGGCAGTCGCGCGCTCCGTCTAAAAAATCACTTTAAAACAAAATGTTAGTTTCTAATCCCGATACATACCGACTGCGGCCGGAGCCCGCGATAAGCAGGGTTACCCCGGCCCGGGAAAGGCCGCAGGATACCTGGGGGCCGGGTCAGGACGCCGCGGCAGCCTTGACCGCGTCGGCGAGGCGTTTCGCCCAGTGCTCCACCCGGAGCTGCGACTCGCCTTCCACCATTACCCGCAGAACCGGTTCGGTGCCCGAAGGCCGCAGCAGCACCCGGCCGGTTCCGCGCAGGTCCGCCTCCGCCTCCTGCACCGCCGCCTGCACCGGGGTGCTGGCGCGAAAATCGAACACCCTGGAGACACGAACGTTGATCAGCACCTGGGGGTAGAGCACCACGTCGGCGGTCAGGCCGGCGAGGCCGGTTCCGGATTCCCGCAGCGCCGTCAGCACCTGCAGCGCCGAGACGATGCCGTCGCCCGTGGTATGCCGGTCAAGGCAGATGATGTGGCCGGAGCCCTCCCCGCCGAGCTGCCAGCCCCGCTCCTGCAGCAGTTCCAGAACATAGCGGTCGCCCACCTTGGCGCGGGCGAACGGGATGCCCAGCCGGGCGAAGGCGTGCTCCACCGCCAGGTTGGTCATGAGGGTGCCCGCGACGCCCCCTCGCAGCAGTCCCTTCGCATGCCGGTGCCGGGCGATGGCGTAGAGCAGTTGGTCGCCATCGTAAAGGCGCCCCTCGCCGTCCACCATGAGCACCCGGTCGCCGTCGCCGTCGAACGCGATTCCCAGATCGGCCTCCAGCTCGCGGACGGCTTGCTGCAGGGCCTCGGGATGAGTGGCGCCGCAGTCGCGGTTGATGTTCAGGCCGTCCGGACGCACCCCGATCGCCACCACATCGGCGCCCAGTTCATGAAACACCGGCTGGGCGACGTGGTAGGTGGCGCCATGGGCGCAGTCCACCACGACGCGCAGCCCGCGCAGGTCCAGCTCGTTGGGGAACGTGCTCTTGCAGAACTCGATGTAGCGGCCGGCGGCGTCATTCACGCGCCGCGCCTTGCCCAGGTCCGCCGAAGCCATGGTCTGCATCGGCTGCTCCATGCCGGCCTCGATGGCGCGTTCCGTCTCGTCCGGAAGCTTGGCCCCGTCGGACGAGAAAAACTTGATCCCGTTGTCCTCGAAGGGATTGTGGGAGGCCGAGATCACGATGCCGGCCTGCAGCCGCAGCGCCCGCGTCAGGTAGGCAACCCCGGGGGTGGGCATGGGGCCGCACAGCAGCACGTCCACCCCGGCGGCGGACAGCCCGGCTTCCAGCGCCGACTCCAGCATGTAGCCCGAGATGCGCGTGTCCTTGCCGATCAGCACTCCGGGGCGCCCGGACTTGTGGCCCGCGGCGGCCAGCACCTTGCCGGCGCTGTACCCCAGGCGCATCACGAAATCCGGCGTGATGGGGGCCTCGCCCACCCTGCCCCGCACGCCGTCGGTGCCGAAATATTTCCTGCTCATGAAGTCCCCTTTACGGTGGAGGCGCGAAGGCGCAAAACGCCCGCAATGAACTTCTGTGCCGGGGAGACCCCCGGGCCTCCGCACTCGAGTTCCGCGCTTGCTCCGCGCCTTTGCGCCTTCGCGGTCAAGCCAATTCCCTCGCCGCTTCCCAGACCGCAAGGGCATCGCGTGTGGCACGCACGTCGTGCACGCGCACGATCGCGGCGCCCTTCGCCACCGCCACCAGCGCCGCCGCCACGCTGGCGTGGACCCGCTCTCCCACCTCGCGTCGGGTTATCCCGCCCAGCACGGACTTCCTGGAAAGCCCCGCCAGAAGCGGCACCCCCAGCGCCCCCAAGGCCCCCAGACCCCGAAGCAGGGCCAGGTTGTGCTCGGCCCGCTTGCCGAAGCCGAAGCCGGGATCAGCGACGATGCGCGCCCGGGCGATGCCCGCCGCTTCACAGGCCCGAATCCGCTCGGCCAGAAAGTCGCGCACTTCGGCCACCACGTCGCTGTACCGGGGATTGTCCTGCATGGTGCGTGGCTCGCCCTGCATGTGCATCAGGCACACGGCGGCCTCGGAAGCGGCAACGGCTTGCAGGGCCCCGGGCGCCCGCAGCGCGTTGACGTCGTTCACCATGCTGGCCCCGGCGGCGATGGCTGCACGCATTACCTCCGCCTTGTAGGTGTCCACGGAAACCGGGACCGGAGACCCGCGCAACCTTTCCAGCACCGGGATCACGCGGTCCAGTTCTTCCTGCAGCCCGACGGGCTGAGCGCCCGGTCGGGTGGATTCACCGCCGACATCAAGGATGTCCGCGCCGTCGGCGATCAGGCGCTCGGCGAAATCGACCGCAAGCGGGGGGGAAGCATTGAGGCCGCCGTCGGAAAACGAGTCCGGCGTGACATTGATGATCCCCATGACCAGGGTGCGGTCCAGGGACAGCCGGAAACGGCCGCAGTGCAGAAACGACATGGCGAAGGGGACCGGGTGAGTGCGTGAAGGGCGGGTAAGCCCCCTTACCCTTCACCCTTCACCGCTCGCCATTCACGGCCGTCAGGCTTCCTGCGCCGGGCGGGTGGTGGCCGTGGGGCTGGGCTTGTCGGAGGGCGGTGCGCTCGGCGCCGGCGGCTGGGCCGGCTTGGGCGGACGCGGCGGCCTGCCCTCCATGATGTCGTTGATCTGGTCCGCGTCGATGGTTTCCCACTCCAGCAGGGCCTTGGTCATGGCCTCCACCTTGTCGCGGTTCTCCTCGAGCAGGCGGCGCGCCAGCCCATACTGCTGATCAATGATGCGCCGGATCTCCGCGTCCACCTTCTGCATGGTGGTGTCGGAGACGTTCTTGTGCATCGTCACCGAGCGTCCGAGGAACACCTCGCCCTCGTTCTCGCCATAGACCATGGGGCC
>DASTHR010000083.1:0-8562 GCA_035718105.1 Burkholderiales bacterium | reverse complement strand
AGCAAAGAAACTGCCCCCCCACGAGAAGCAGAAGCAGCAGGATGCGATCCTGAAATTCGCCGACGAGTCGCTGCAGAAGCTCTATGCGACGAAGCCGGAGACGCGAAAGAAGGTCGAAGAGGCGGTTGGCTATGCCGTGTTTGATCTCAGCGCGGTCAATATCATCCTGTTTGTGGGCCAGCGTGGGAAGGGTGTGTTGATCGGCAACAAGACCCGGAAGCCCACCTACATGCTCACCACCCGGGCCGGCACCGGCCCGGGGCTGGGCTACCGGGAGATCCGCCAGATCATCGTGTTCAAGAGCCAGGCGGCCATGGACCAGTTCATGGTGGGGGGCTCGCTCGGAGGGGACGTCAGCGCCGCCGTTGCCGTGGGCAAGGAAAGCGGCCAGATCTCCGTCAATCCATATATCGATGTTTTCCAGATAACCGACAAGGGGCTGGCCGTGGAGGCCCAGTGGGGCGGCACCGTTTACCGCGTGGACCCCGATCTCAACTGAGAGGCGATTTTTCTGCAAGGCGACGAACCATGACCCAGAGCAGCCAGTTCGACCACGTCAGCGTCGTGAAGAAGGCCAATGTCTACTTCGACGGCAAGTGCGTGAGCCACACCGTGCTGTTCCCCGACGGCACGAAGAAGACGGTGGGGGTGATCTTTCCCTCTTCCCTCACCTTCAATACTGGCGCCCCGGAGGTGATGGAACTCCACGCCGGGGCCTGCCGCATCCGGGTGAAGGGCGAGCAGGAGTGGAAGACCTACAAGGGCGGCGACTCCTTCAGCGTTCCCGGCAACAGCAGCTTCGACATCGAGACCCTGGAGCTGCTGGACTACACCTGCCACTTCAAGTAAGCGGAAGCCCCATGCCCTCCTTCGACATCGTCTCCCAGGTGGACAAGCAGGAAGTCCGCAATGCCGTGGACCAGGCCAACAAGGAGATCACCAACCGCTTCGACTTCAAGGGCTCGGACGCGCGGGTGGAGCAGGCCGAGCTCAAGCTCACGGTGTTCGCCGATGACGAGTTCAAGCTGAAGCAGGTGCACGAGGTGCTGGCGGGGAAGCTCACCAAGCGCGGCATCGACCTGCGCTGCCTGGAGAAGGGCGAGGTCCAGGCCGTCTCCGGCAACAAGGTGAAACAGGAGGCGACGGTCAAGACCGGGATCGAGTCCGAGCTGGGGAAGAAGATCTCGCGCCTGATCAAGGACAGCAAGCTCAAGGTGACGGCCAGCATCCAGGGCGACGCGGTGCGGGTCTCCGGCGCCAAGCGCGACACGCTGCAGGAGGCCATCGCCCTGGTGAGGAAGTCCGTCACCGAGCTGCCCCTGCAGTTCACAAACTTCCGGGACTAGGCTGGAGCATGGCAAGGGTGCTGGTACCCCTGGCCGACGGCTGCGAGGAACTGGAAGCCGTCACCCTCATCGACATCCTGCGCCGCGGCGGCATCGAGGTGGTGTCCGCGGGCCTGAAGCCCGGCCCGGTAACGGGGAGCCGCGGCGTCGTCCTGGTGCCCGACAAGAACCTGGAGCATGTTGAGCACCAGTATTTCGACCTGGTGGCGCTCCCCGGCGGCAAGGCGGGCATGGAGGCCCTGCGCGCCGATCCCCGCATCATCGCCCTGCTCCGCCGCCAGGCCTCCGAGGGTCGTCACGTCGCCGCCATCTGCGCCGCGCCCGCTGTGCTGGCGGAAGCCGGCCTGCTCGCGGGCAGGCGGGCCACCTGCTACCCGGGGTTCCTCGACGGCGTGGCGGACGTGGACCTGAGGAATGACCCGGTGGTCAACGACGACAAGGTGATCACCTCGCGGGGCCCCGGAACCGCCCTCGACTTCGCCCTGGAACTGGTGGAGGAACTGGCCGGCCGGGAGAAGCGGCATGAGGTGGAGCGCGCCCTGCAGCGCCCGCCGCGCCACATGAGCTTCGATTAGCGGTTTGCATGACTGCGGACCCACGGACTCCCGCGTTCGCCTCTCGCCCCAGGTCATTTCAGTCCCCGGATCCAGCGGCTGTAGATCCGGTCGGCCACCGAGTTCAGCGCCGCGACCCGGCGCTCCAGATTGTCCTGGATCGCATCCGCACCCTGAACCGCCGGGCCGGCGCTGGCGGCGATCTCCCGGGCGCCGGATTCGCACCAGGAGCGCACCAGCTCCTCCGTCATCTCCACATGGCACTGCATGCCCAGGTGTGGACCCATTGCAAAAGCCTGGTTCGGGCAGTGCATGCTTTCCAGAATGCGGATGGCGCCTGCGGGGACGGAGAAGGTTTCGCCGTGCCAGTGAAAGCCGTCAAACAGGCAGATATCGCCCAGCCACTCCCGGGCGACGGGCGCATCGGTCACCCGGATCGCGCCCCAGCCGATCTCCTTCACGGGATTGCGGGTCACCGCGCCACCCAGGGCCTTTGACATGAGCTGCCCGCCGAGGCAGTGCCCGAGCACCGGCACGTTCCCCGCCACCGCCCGTCGGATCAGGTCGAGCACGGCCGCAATCCAGGGCAGGTCATCGTTCACGCTCATCGGTCCGCCCATGAACACCAGCCCGGCGAAGTCGCCCGGATCGGCGGGAACCGCTTCGCCCGCATCCAGCCTCACCAGGGACCAGGGTATCCGGCGCCGCTCCAGGAATGTGGCAAAATAGCCCGGACCCTCCGTAGGGTAGTGACGGAATATGGCAACGGGTTTTGAGTCCATGCGCGACCCCGGATTCAGGTTCAATGACGATTCATTCTAAGGCGGCTGCCCTCGCCCTCCTAGCGCTGAGCGCCGGCGCGTGGGCCACCGATGTCCAGCTGGTGGGCCTGGGCGAGGACAAGGCGGTGCTGGTCATCGACGGCGGCAAGCCCCGGACGCTGCGCGTCGGGCAGTCCAGCCCGGAGGGCGTCAGGCTCATCAGCGCCGACAGCGAGAAGGCGGTGGTGGAGATCAACGGCAAGCGCGAGACCGTGGTCATGGGGCGCACCGTCTATTCCGCCACCGTCACGGTCGAATCCCCCACCATCGCGCTCATGGCCGACGGCCGCGGCCACTTCATCGCCAGCGGCCAGGTAAACGGCGCCCCCAGCAAGCTCATGGTGGACACCGGCGCCAGCCTGGTGGTGATGTCCAGCGCCGACGCCAGGCGCATGGGCATCAGCTATCTCCAGGGCGAGAAGAGCATCGCCAACACCGCCAGCGGGGTCGCGCCCTTCTACCGCATCACGCTGCACACCGTGAAGATCGGCGGCATCACCGTGCACCAGGTGGATGCGGGGGTGATCGAGGGCAGTTTTCCCCAGGTGCCGCTGCTGGGGATGTCGTTCCTGAACCGGGTGGAGATGCACCGGGACGGGACGCGCATGACCCTGACCAAGAAATACTGAGCCCCGACAAGGTTCAAGGTTCGAGGCGCAAGTGCGTGGGTCCGGCTTTAGCCGGACAGTGCCGCCGCAGGGCCAAAGCGCCGCGTCCGACTGCAGTCGGACCCACAACCCGTCACAGATCCGGACCTACGCGTCCTTCTTCCCGTCCCCCACCAGCGACAGCATGTGGCCGAACTTGGCGCGCTTGGTGGCAAGGTAGTTGAGATTGGGGGGGCGCGGGGGCACTTCCACGGGAACGCGCTCCGCGACGACGAGGCCGTAGTCCTCCAGCGCCTTCACCTTGTCCGGGTTGTTGGTCATCAGTCGCACGCGGCGCACCCCGATGTCGAACAGGACGTGGGCACCCACCGAGTAATCGCGCATGTCGGCGGCGAAGCCGAGGGCGTGGTTGGCCTCCACCGTGTCCTGGCCCTGGTCCTGCAGCGCGTAGGCGCGAATCTTGTTGAGCAACCCGATGCCGCGGCCCTCGTCGAACGAGTAGACGATGACGCCGCGCCCCTCGCGCTCGATCCTCTCCATCGCCGCCTCCAACTGCTCGCCGCAGTCGCAGCGCTCGCTGCCGAAAACGTCTCCGGTAAGGCACTGGGAATGCAGCCTGGTGAGCACCGGCTCGTCGCTGGTGACGTCGCCCTTCACCAGCACCGCATAGGTCTGGGTCTCCAGGGCGTCGGTGTAGATCATCAGGTCGAAGGCGCCGGCCTTGCGGGTGGGCAGCACGGTGTGGGCCTTGCGCCGGATCAGGCGCTCGTGGCGGCGGTACTCCACCAGGTCGGCGATGCGCAGGATGCGGAGCCCGTGGCGCGCGGCAAACGCCTCCAGGTCCGGCATGCGCGCCATGGTGCCGTCCTCCTTCATGATCTCGCAGATCACGCCGGCGGGCTTGAGGCCGGCCATGCGCGCGAGATCCACCGCCGCCTCGGTGTGGCCGCGGCGCGCGAGCACGCCGCCATCCACCGCGCGCAGGGTCTGAGTGCGGCCGGGCCGGATCAGGTCCGCGGGGCGGGTGCCGTCGGCGATGGCCACGGCGATGGTGCGGGCCCGGTCCTGGGCCGACATGCCGGAGGAGACGCCCTCCCGGGCGTCGATGGGGGTGGCGAAAGCGGTGCCGAAGCGGGTGGTGTTGCCCGAATCGTCGGCGATCAGCGACAGCCCCAGTTCCCGCATGCGGCCCTCGGTCAGGGCCAGCGACACCAGACCGCGGCCGTGGGTGGCCATGAAATTGATGGCCTCCGGGGTGGCGCGCTCGGCGGCGACGTACAGGTCGCCCTCGTTCTCCCGGTCCTCATCGTCCACCAGGATCAGCATCCGGCCGCGCCGCACGTCCGGCAGGATCTGCTCGACGATGTACTCGCTGGTGTGCCGCCCGGCGCCCATCGCCGCCTCAGCGCCCGTTGCCGCTCACCAGATGGACGAACTCGGCGCGGGTGCGCTCGGATTCGAACTGCCCGGTGAAGGCCGAGGTGGTGGCGATGGAGTGCTGCTTCTGGATGCCCCGCATCACCATGCACATGTGCTGGGCCTCGATCACCACGGCGACGCCCACCGGGTTCAGGGTCTCCTGGATGCAGTCCCGTATCTGGGTGGTAAGGCGCTCCTGCACCTGCAGCCGCCGGGCGAAGGCGTCCACCACCCGCGGGATCTTGGACAGCCCCACGATGTGGCCGTTGGGGATGTAGGCGACATGGGCCTTGCCGAAGAACGGCAGCAGGTGATGCTCGCACAGGGAGTAGACCTCGATGTCGCGCACGATCACCATCTGCTGGTAGTCCTCGCGGAACATCGCGGAGCGAAGGATCTGCGCCGGGTCCAGGCTGTAGCCGTGGGTGAGGAAGGCCATGGCCTTGGCGGCGCGCTCCGGGGTCTTCGCCAGCCCCTCGCGGTCCGGGTCCTCCCGCAGGTCCTTGAGCACCATGTGGTAGTGCTTCGACATGCGCGCGATCATGTCCGGGTTGTACTGGTCGATCTTCTCGTACCCGTCCATCTCGTTCTCTTCCACCATCTGCGGCTTGATGTCCATGGCCGTCTCCTCGGGTCTGATGATTATGTTTGCTCGAGCCGGGCCCGGATGGCGGCCAGGATGCCATTGCCGTCCAGGCCGCAGCGCACCAGCAGTTCCGCCGGGTCGCCCTGCTCGACAAAGGCGTCGGGCAGGCCGAGCTGCAGCACCTTCGCGGCGATTCCCTTCGCCTCCAGGCATTCCAGCACCGCGCTGCCGGCGCCGCCCTGCACCGTGTTTTCCTCCACCGTCACCAGCAGCCCGTGGCCGGCGGCCATTTCCGCCACCAGGGTCTCGTCCAGGGGCTTCACGAAGCGCATGTTGACCACCGTGGCGTCCAGCGCCTCGCCCGCCTCCAGCGCCGGAGCGAGCATGGAACCGAAGGCGAGAATGGCAACCTCCTGCCCGCGGCGGCGCAACTCGGCCTTGCCCAGCGGCAGCGCCGCCATTTCCTTCACGCACTCCACACCCGGTCCGCTTCCCCGGGGATAGCGCACGGCCGAGGGGTTATCGAGCCGGAACGCGGTGTAGAGCATCTGCCGGCACTCGTTCTCGTCCGCCGGCGCCATCACGGTCAGGTTCGGAATGCAGCGCAGGTAGGTGAGGTCGAAACTGCCCGCATGGGTGGGGCCGTCGGCGCCCACCAGCCCGGCGCGGTCGATGGCGAACACCACCGGCAGGTTCTGGATCGCGATGTCGTGGATCAGCTGGTCGTAGGCGCGCTGCAGGAAGGTGGAGTAGATGGCCACCACCGGTTTGAGGCCCTCGCAGGCGAGGCCCGCGGCAAAGGTGAGCGCGTGCTGCTCGGCGATGCCGACGTCGAAATAGCGGTCCGGGAACTGCTCGGAGAACTTCACCAGCCCCGAGCCCTCGCGCATCGCCGGGGTGATGCCGATCAGCCGCGGGTCCAGCGCCGCCATGTCGCACAGCCAATCGCCGAACACCTGGGTGTAAGCGAGCCGGCCGCCGGACTTGGGCACGATGCCCTGGGCGGGGTCGAACCGGGTGACGCCGTGGTAGAGGATGGGGTCCTGCAGCGCCTTGTCGTAGCCATGCCCCTTGTGGGTCACCACGTGGAGAAACTGCGGACCGTCCAGCCGGCGGATGTTCCTCAGGGTCTCCACCAGCACGTCCAGATCGTGGCCATCTATCGGGCCGATGTAATTGAAGCCGAACTCCTCGAACAGCGTGCCCTTGGGGGCGACCATGCCCTTGACATGCTCCTCGGCGCGGCGCGCGAACTCCAGCATCGGCGGCACGGCGGAGAGCACCTCCTTTGCGCCCTCCCGCGCCGCCCGGTAGAACTTCCCCGAGAGCAGCCGCGCCAGGTGGTGATTGAGCGCCCCCACCGGCGGCGAGATGGACATGTCATTGTCGTTGAGGATCACCAGCAGGTTGGCGTCCATGGCGCCGGCGTTGTTCAGCGCCTCGAAAGCCATGCCCCCGCTCATGGCGCCGTCGCCGATGATGGCCACCACCTTGCGGTCCGCGCCCTCGCGCCGCGCCGCCACCGCCATGCCCAGGGCGGCGCTGATGGAGGTGCTGGAGTGCGCGGTGCCGAAGGCGTCGTACTCGCTTTCGTCGCGGCGCGGGAAGCCGGCGATGCCGCCACTCATGCGCAGCCGCTTCATGCCCTCGCGGCGCCCGGTGAGGATCTTGTGGGCGTAGGTCTGGTGCCCCACGTCCCACACCAGCCGGTCGCCGGGCGTCTCGTAGACGTAGTGCAGGGCGATGGTGAGCTCCACCGTGCCCAGGTTCGAGGACAGATGGCCCCCGGTGCGGGCCACCGAGTCCAGCAGGAAGGCGCGCAATTCCGCGGCCAGGTCGGGAAGCTGGCGCGAATCCAGGCGGCGCAGGTCCGCGGGGCTGTTGATGGTCTGCAGGAGTTCGTACATCAGAATTGTCGCAGGACGATGAAATCGGCGAGCTGGCGCAACCGCAGCGCCCTCTGCCCGAAAAGTTCGAGGGCGGCGGCGGCCCCCGCCCCCAGCTCCTCGGCGAACCGCCGCGCCTCATCCACCCCCAGCACGCTGACGTAGGTGGGCTTGTTGGCCTCGGCATCCTTGCCGGCGGTCTTGCCCAGGGTCGCGGTGCTGCCCTCGGCGTCGAGGACGTCGTCCACCACCTGGAACGCGAGACCCACGCACTTCGCGAAATGGTCCAGCGCGGCGATCTCCGCCTCCGCCAGCGCATCGCCCGCGCGCGCGCCCAGAAGCACCGCGGCCCGGATCAGGGCGCCGGTCTTTTGAATATGCATGAACTCCAGTTCCGGCAGAGTGAGGGCCCTGCCCACCGCGGCGAGATCAATCGCCTGGCCCCCGGCCATGCCGCGGGAGCCCGCCGCCTGGGCCAGCAGGCGCAGCATCTCCACCTGGTCCTCGGCGCGCCCGGCCACCCGCTGCTCGGCCATCAGCTGAAACGCCAGGGCCTGCAGCGCGTCCCCGGCCAGCAGCGCCGTGGCCTCGTCGAACTGCACGTGGCAGGTGGGCCGGCCCCGGCGCAGCACGTCGTCGTCCATGCAGGGCAGGTCGTCGTGCACCAGGGAATAGGCGTGAATCAGCTCCACGCACGCCGCGGCCACCTCGACTCTGGCCGCCTCCGCACCGGCGAGTTCCCCGGCGGCGAAGGCGAGCAGGGGACGGACCCGCTTGCCCCCGCCGAGCACGGCATAGCGCATGGCCTCGTGCAGCCGCTGCGGCGCCAGCTCCGCCGGGGGCAGCAGGCGCGCCAGCGCCTGCTCGACACGGGCCTGCTGCGCCCGCGCCCAGTCCTGGAAATCACTTGTCCTGTTCGGCACCGGAGAAATTCTGGAGGGTGTTCGCTTCCAGGATCCGAACCTGCTGCTGGGCGTCGGCGAGAGCCTTGTGGCAGTACTGGAGCAGTTCTGCCCCGCGCTTGTAGGCGGCCAGCGACTGCTCCAGGCTCAACTGCCCGGCCTCCATCCCGGAGACAAGGTTCTCCAGTTCCGCGAGGGCTTCCTCGAAGTTCCTGGGCTGGGGCGGAGTGGCTGGCTTGGCCATGGGTGGGGCGGGTGGAAAAGGGTCAAAATATAACTCAATCAATGGGTTCCGGTCAACGCGAGCACCCGGCGGTTTTCATGCAGGCTCCCGTCGGGCACAATGCGCGGTTTTCCCATCCCCGGCCCGTGCCCCTCCCTCCCCACGCCTTTTGCCGCCGCCGGTGCGCCTGAACATGGGCGCGCTCTGGATGCTGGCC
>DASTHR010000082.1:0-6964 GCA_035718105.1 Burkholderiales bacterium | reverse complement strand
GGCCTGGAAAAGGAATTCCTGCAGAAGGTAAGCGACCCGGTCCTGACCAAGTGCCCCGAGTGCGGACAGGAAACGCTGGTGAAGCTGCTCTCCGCCGCCGGTTTCCAGCTCAAGGGTTCGGGTTGGTACGCCACCGATTTCAAGGGCGGGAGCAAGCCCAAAGAGGCTGCCAAGGACAAGGACAAGCCCGCCGGTTGTGGCGGCAGTTGTGCCTGCGCGGCCGCGTCCGGCGACGAGCACCGCGCGCGCCGGGGCCGCTGTTCCCTTGAAGCGTTACTTCATAACCGGGCTCCGGGTCTGGGTCCCGCTGGGGATTACCTTCTACGTCCTGCAGTTCCTGGTGGGGGCCGCGGACCAGACGCTTACCCTGCTGCCTGAGCGTCTCCACCCCAGGAGCTGGCTCGGCTTCAACATTCCGGGGGGCGGGGTGGTGCTGGTGGTGGTGGTGGTGTTCGTGACCGGCGTGGCCGCCGCCAACATCATCGGGCAGCGACTGCACCGCGTCTGGGAAGGGATCCTGGGGCGGATCCCGGTGGTCAAGTCCATCTATTTCGGCGTCAAGCAGGTTTCCGACAAGCTGCTTTCTAGCCAGGGCCAGGCATTCCGCAAGGCGTTGCTGGTGCAGTATCCGCGGGAGGGATCCTGGACCATCGCCTTTCTCACCGGCCGGCCGGGGGGCGATGTGGTGAACCACCTGCGGGGCGAATACGTGAGCGTCTACGTGCCCACGACACCCAACCCCACCTCGGGCTTTTTCCTGATGATGAAGGCGAGCGAGGTGGTGGAGCTCGACATGAGCGTGGACACGGCCCTCAAGTATGTCATTTCCATGGGCGTGGTGGCGCCGGACAACGGCAGGAAGACGCTGCCCCGCCAATAAGCGCCGCGGGGCGGCCGGCGGCCGTCTCCCGCCATGTTCAACACTTAATCCTCCATCTGGGTTCGATCAATGCGTACCGAATACTGCGGCCTCGTCAGCAAGAAACATCTCGGGCAGGACGTGACGCTGTGCGGCTGGGTTCACCGCCGGCGCGACCACGGCGGCGTGATCTTCATCGACCTGCGGGACCGCGAGGGACTGGTGCAGGTGGTGTGCGACCCGGATACTCCGGAAACCTTCCAGAACGCCGAGAAGCTGCGCAACGAGTTCGTGGTGCGGGTGACCGGCAGGGTGCGCGAGCGCCCGGCCGGCACCGTGAACCCTAACCTGGTGTCGGGCGAAGTGGAGGTGCTGGCCAAGGGCATCGAGATTCTCAATCCCTCGCTCACGCCGCCGTTCCAGCTCGACGACGACAACCTCAATGAGAACACCCGCCTCACCTACCGCTTCATGGACCTGCGCCGGCCGCAGATGCAGGCCAACCTGCGGCTGCGCTACCGCGTGGCGATGGCGGCGCGCCGCTACCTCGACGCCAACGGCTTCATCGACATCGAGACGCCGATGCTCACCCGTTCCACGCCCGAGGGCGCGCGCGACTACCTCGTGCCCTCGCGGGTGCACGACGGGCACTTCTACGCCCTGCCGCAGTCGCCGCAGCTGTTCAAGCAGCTGCTCATGATCGCGGGCTTCGACCGCTACTACCAGATCGTGAAGTGCTTCCGCGACGAGGATCTTCGCGCCGACCGCCAGCCGGAGTTCACGCAGATCGACATCGAGACCTCCTTCCTCACCCAGGAAGAGATCACGGCGCTGATGGAGCGGATGATCCGCGGCGTGTTCAAGGAGGTGATGGGCGTCGAGCTGGCGGATCCCTTCCCGCGCCTGAGCTACCAGGAGGCGATGGCGCTCTACGGCTCGGACAAGCCAGACCTGCGGGTGAATCTGCGGCTCACCGAGCTCACCGAGTTGATGAAGGGCGTGGATTTCAAGGTGTTCCGCGACGCGGCCAACCTGCCCAACGGACGCGTCGCCGCGCTTCGCGTGCCGGGCGGCGGTACGCTCTCGCGCAAGGAGATCGACGACTACACCACGTTCGTCGCCATCTATGGCGCCCGGGGACTGGCCTACATCAAGGTCAACGAGCGGGCGAAGGGCGTGGAGGGTCTGCAGTCTCCCATTCTGAAGTTCCTGACCCCGGAGGTGGTGAACACGGTGCTGGAGCGCACCGGAGCCGAGGACGGCGACCTGATCTTCTTCGGCGCCGACAAGGCCAAGGTGGTGAATGAGTCTCTCGGCGCGCTGCGCACCAGGATCGGCCACGAGCGTGGCCATGCCGAGAGCGGCTGGCGGCCGCTGTGGGTAGAGAACTTCCCCATGTTCGAGTGGAACGATGAAGAGAAGCGCTGGGACGCCCTGCACCACCCCTTCACTTCGCCCCAGGAAGGGCATGAGCACTTCCTGGAGAGCGATCCCGGGAAGGCGCTCTCCAAGGCCTACGACATGGTGCTCAACGGCTGGGAGATTGGCGGGGGCTCGGTGCGTATCCACCGCCAGGACGTGCAGTCCCGGGTGTTTTCCGCGCTCAACATCGGGCCGGAGGCCGCGCAGCAGAAGTTCGGCTTCCTGCTGGAGGCGCTGCAGTATGGTGCACCGCCCCACGGTGGCATCGCCTTCGGCCTGGACCGGGTGGTGACGCTGATGGCGGGGGCGGAGTCCATCCGCGACGTCATCGCCTTCCCCAAGACCCAGCGCGCCCAATGCCTACTGACCCAGGCCCCCAACGTGGTGGACGAGCAGCAGCTGCGGGAACTGCACATCCGCCTGCGCAATCCCGACGCGCCCAAGGCCTGAAGCGGAAGTTCCCCCGCGCTGCGGGAGGGGGAAAAAGAAGGGCCTCCGGCAAGCCGGAGGCCCAGTCGAGTGTTTTCCCCCGCCGGAAGAAATGCGCGGCCGGCGATCACCTCTCCGGCGGGCACTCGACAAACCTGCCCGATGGTTCCCTGGCGCTCCGGGAGAGGTCGGTGCCAGTTCCGGGGCCATCGGGGCTACGTCTACCTATGAGCACTTTGCGTGCCAGCCTTCCCGCACCTCCTGAGTGATAATGCAAGCCATTGTCAATAAAGCTTATATATTTACTCGGGTATGGTTAAGGCATTGTTCATGAAGTGTGTTTTGGGGCAACTCCCGCAATGGGTGGGGGAAATACCCCGGTATTTCCCCCCGATATTCTCCGCAGTGGCCTTCGACAGGACACGGGGTGGGTGCGGGCAATAGCGATGACCCCTTACAAGATCCCGGTGTCAGTGCTGGTGGTGATCCATACGCCTGACCTCAGGGTGTTGTTACTGGAGCGGGCGGACCACCCCGGGTACTGGCAGTCGGTGACCGGGAGCCGGCATCCCGGCGAGACCCTGCCGGAGACTGCGGCGAGGGAGGTGGCGGAGGAAACCGGCCTGGATGCCGGCCGTTACGGACTGACCGACTGGGGAATCACCAACCAATATGAGATCTTTGCCGAGTGGCGGCACCGCTACCCGCCGGGCGTGACGCACAACACCGAGCACGTGTTCGGGATGGTGGTGCCCGCCCCGCTCCCCGTGCGGCTTGCGCCCCGGGAACACCTCTCGAGCGAATGGGTGCCGTATCGGGACGCGGCGACCCGCTGCTTCTCCTGGAGCAACCGCGAGGCGATCCTGCTCCTGGGTAAGCGCTAACCCTAGATCAGCTTGTCCCTGGCCAGTGCCTCGATGACGATGTTGGCGAGTTCGGCGCTGGCTTTGGCGGTGGCCTTGGTGTCGAAGGTGACGGTGGTGCCCGCCCAGATCAGGCGGCCGCTTCCGGCTTCAAACAGGTTGCTCTCCAGGGTTGCCTCCTCGTAGCTGTAGGAGGTCGGTGGCTGGTAGACCGCCCAGGTGGTGGAGAAATAGCCGTAGAGGTTGGCGCCGGCGTGGGGCGAGGGGTAAAAGCCGTGGGGATATACCGGCGCCCCGAAGTAGGTCACGTAACCCGGCGACACACCGGTCCGGGTGTCGATGGCCACCAGCCGGGTGGTGATCACGCCGTCGGCGCCGGATTTTTTCACCGCCTCGGCGAGCGCGGCCTCGTCCGCCTTGTCCCCCGCGATTACGCTGTAGCCGGGAATGGCCTGGACGCCCCGTGCCCGGAGCTGGGAGGAGAAAATGTCCTCGAAAGTGCGCCGCACCTGCCCGTCTTTGGTAATGCCCACCACCAGCAGTTTGCGGAACGGCGGCCCCGCATGCTGGGGATCTTTCCAGACTCCCTGCAGCGAAGTGCTGGCGCAACCCGCGAGCAGCAGGGCCGACAGCAGGAGCAGGACTACGGAGCGATGAAATCCGTGCATGCGTTTTCTCCCGGGACAAACCCATTATCCTGCCGCGGCGGGGGAGCGGCAATTGCCGCTCCTGCAACCGCGCGGCGAACTGCCTGTCCTAATGTGATACCTTAAACGCCTTCCCCCCGGAGTAGACGCCGTATGCAGGCCCAAGCCATTGCTTTCGAAAGTTTCCGCCATGTCGAGGACGACGCGGCACAGGAACGGATCGCCGCCGCGCGCGCGGCCCTGGGATCGCGCGCGGTGATCCTCGCCCACCACTACCAGCGCCCGGACGTCTACCGCCACGCCGATCTCACCGGCGACTCCCTGAAGCTTTCGCGCCTGGCGTCGCAGACCGATGCCGAACTGATCGTGTTCTGCGGCGTGCATTTCATGGCCGAGGTGGCCGACATCCTGTCGCGCCCCGGGCAGATCGCCATCCTTCCGGACCTCAATGCCGGCTGCTCCATGTCCGACATGGCGAACCTCTCCAAGGTGGAGCGCGCCTGGCGCGAGCTGTCCGAGGTGCTGGATCCGGACCAGGAGATCACCCCCGTCACCTACATCAATTCGGCGGCGGACCTGAAGGCGTTCTGCGGCGAGCATGGCGGCATCGTGTGCACCTCCAGCAACGCGCCGAAGATCCTGGAGTGGTCCTTTGCGCGCCGCGGCAAGGCGCTGTTCTTCCCGGACCAGCACCTGGGGCGCTGGAGCGGCCACAAGATGGGCATTCCCCTGGAGCAGATGCCCGTATGGGATCCCGACGAGCCCCTGGGGGGACTCACGCTGGAGCAGATCCGCGACGCCCGCATCCTGCTGTGGAAGGGGCACTGCTCGGTGCACCAGATGTTCCAGCCGCAGCATATCGTGCGCTGGCGCGCCCAGAACCCCGGCGGACTGGTGATTTCCCACCCCGAGTGCAATTTCGAGGTGTGCCGGCTCTCCGACTATGTGGGTTCCACCGAGACCATCATCAGGACCGTCCGCGAAGCGCCGCCCAATACCAGCTGGCTGGTCGGCACCGAGCTCAACCTCGTGAACCGGATCGCCGAGGAGTTCAGGCCCGAGGGCAAGCGGGTGCAGTTCATGGCGCCCACGGTGTGCATGTGCTCCACCATGGCTCGCATCGATCCCCAACACCTGGCCTGGACGCTTGAGAACCTCGCCCAGGGGACGATCGTGAACCGCATCCGGGTCCCGGAGGCGGAGGCCGCTCTCGCCCGGGTGGCGCTGGAGCGGATGCTGGCGGCATCCTGAGCGTACGGGATTGGAATCGGGGCGTCATGCCGCGGGGGTGGATTTCGCCACCGAGGCACTGCTTCCGGTGGCGCCGCAACTCGTCTGGAATGTGCTCACTGACTACGACCGCATCGCGTCCTTCGTTCCCGGTCTCGCGGCGAGCCGCCTGGTGAGCGGCGGCGGCGAGCCGCTGCTCCTGGAGCAGCGCCTCCGGGTCGCGAGCGGCGGGTTCCATTTCGAGGCGGTGGTGGTGCTGCGGGTGGAGGAGCGGCCGTATCAGGAAATCCGCTTCGAGGCGGTGGACGGGAACCTGCGGGAAATGCGCGGGGAATGGAGCATCGGTGACCTGGGGGAGGGCAGCCGCCTCGCTTACCGGCTGCGCCTGGTGCCGGGGTTCTGGCTTCCGCCCGTGCTGGGGCCGAAACTGATACGCGATGGTTTCCGCGCCCAGTTCGATGCCCTGACCACCGAGATGATGCGCCGGGCCGGCGCCGCTTCCGCCGGCACTGTCTAGCGTTCCCGAATTGCGGCACAATGTGGGCCTGCCCGCAGACCCGACAATGTTCGCCAGCAATCGTCCCGCCTCGGCTTCTGCGCCCGCGTCCGGCAATGGCGAACCCGCGCTCCGGGTTGCCACCTACAACATTCACAAGGGGTTCTCCCATTTCAACCGGCGCATGATGGTCCACGAACTGCGCGACCGGCTGCGCGCGCTGGATGCAGACCTGATCTTCCTGCAGGAAGTCCTCGGGGCCCACGACCGCCATGCGACCCGGTACCACGACTGGCCGGAGGAACCCCAGTACGAGTTCCTTGCGCACTCGGTGTGGCCCGATTTCGTGTACGGCCGCAATGCCGTCTATGACGAGGGCCACCACGGCAACGCCATCCTGTCGCGCTTCCCGATCCTGCGCTGGGAAAACGTGGACGTGTCGGCGCACCGGATGGAGAACCGCGGCCTGCTGCATTGCGAGATCGCGGTACCGCAATGGCCCCAGCCGCTGCACTGCGTCTGCGTGCATCTGGGACTGGCGGCGCGCTGGCGTCGCCGCCAGGTCGCGGCCCTTGAGAGCCGCATTCACCACATGGTGCCCGATTCCGCTCCCCTGATCGTCGCCGGCGACTTCAATGACTGGCGCGGCACTGCCGGCGAACTGCTGATCGAGAATCTCAACCTGGTGGAGGTGTTCGAGCAGACAACAGGGCGCCCGGCGCGCAGCTTTCCCGCGGCCATGCCGGTGCTGAGGCTGGATCGGATCTACGTGCGGGGGTTCCTGGTGCGGGATGCCCTCGTGCACCGGGGCCGTCCCTGGTCCCGGCTTTCGGATCACGCTGCGTTGTCCGCGACCATGAGCCGGGCCTAGGGGGCTGCAAGTCTCCTGATCCATGGCCCGGCTGGATTTCGTTCCCGGCAATCGCCTGACCCTGCTGCGCAACGGCGCGGAGTTCTTTCCGGCGCTGGAAGCCGCCATCGACGGCGCGGCGCGGGAAGTCTATCTTCAGACCTACAT
>DASTHR010000081.1:0-4713 GCA_035718105.1 Burkholderiales bacterium | reverse complement strand
CTTGGTGCCTTGGTGTCTTGGTGGTAAATCTCTTGGGAGCAAGTCTATGAACTACGTGATCATCGGCAACGGCCCCACCGGCGTGATCGCTGCCGAGACCCTGCGCGGCGCGGACCCGGCGGGGAAGGTGATACTGGTGGGCGACGAGCCGGAGCCGCCGTACTCCCGCATGGCGATTCCCTATCTGCTCATGGGGGACATCCAGGAGGAGGGCACCTACCTGCGCAAGGACAAGGCCCACTTCCGGTCCCTGGGCATCGAGATGGTGCAGGGGCGGGCGAAGTCCCTGGACACCGGCAAGCGCCAGGTGATCCTGGAGGACGGCAAGGCCCTCGCCTATGACCGCCTGCTCATCGCCTCCGGCTCCCGCCCGGTGGCGGCGCCGATCCCGGGCATTGACCTGCCGGGCGTGCATTCCTGCTGGACCCTGGAGGACGCGCGTGCGATCCAGAAGCTCGCCAAGACCGGCTCCCGCGTGCTGCAGATGGGGGCGGGCTTCATCGGCTGCATCATTCTCGAGGCGCTCGCGAGCCGCGGGGTGCAGCTTACCGTGGTGGAGATGGGCAACCGCATGGTGCCGCGCATGATGACCGAGGGCGCCGGCGGCCTGATCAAGAGATGGTGCGAGAAGAAGGGCGTGCGGGTGTTTACGTCCACCAAGGTGGACGCCATCGAGAAGGCGGGCGCCGGCCTCAAGGTGAAGCTCAACAATGGCCAGGCCCTGGAGGTGGATCTCGTGATCAGCGCCACCGGGGTGCGGCCCTGCGTGGAGTGGCTGAAAGGCAGCGGTGTCACGGTGGATGCCGGCGTCCGGGTGGACGACACCATGCAGACTAGCGTGGCCGGGGTCTACGCCGCCGGCGACGTGGCCCAGGCCGGGGAGTTCTACACCGGCAATCTCATCGTCAACGCCATCCAGCCTAACGCCGCCGATCAGGGGCGGGTGGCGGCCCTCAACATGGCGGGCAAGGGGACGAAGTCCCAGGGTTCGCTGGCGATGAACGTGCTGGACACCCTGGGCCTGATCTCATCCTCCTTCGGCCAGTGGATGGGCGTGCCCGGGGGCGACCACGCCGAACTGATGGACGCGGAGAATTTCCGCTACCTGCGCCTGGAGTTCAAGGACGACCTGCTGGTGGGGGCCACCAGCCTCGGGCTTACCCAGCATGTGGGGGTTCTGCGGGGGCTGATCCAGGGCCGGATCCGGCTGGGGGAGTGGAAGCAGCATCTCAAGCAGGACCCCACCCGCGTCATGGAGGCCTACCTCGCCCGGGCCCAGTCCCAGGACCGCCGGGCGGCATGAAGGTCACGGTAAAACTGTTCGCCACCCTGGGCGATTACCTGCCGGAGGCGGCCCGCCGGACCAACTCTCTCGAACTCGACGTGGCGGCGGGCACTACGGTGGGGGAACTGGTGGGCCGCTTCAATCTGCCGGAGCGGCTCGTCCACCTGGTGCTGGTGAACGGCAACTATATCCCGGCGGAGGAGCGGCTCTCGCACGCCCTGGCGGAGGGCGACCATCTCGCCGTCTGGCCTCCGGTGGCGGGGGGATGACGGCTTGCCCGGCCATCGTGCTGGACATGGCCATCAGTCACGGGGAGTTCCGCCGCACCCTGACACAGGCGTTCGGGGCTTCCGTGGTGCCGCTGGGCCCGCAGGAATTCCGGGTGGAGTTTACGGAGGGGGCCGTGCGCCTGCGACTCGGCGAGCAGGACACCCGCCGCATCGCGTCCCTGAGCTATCCGGTCACTCTCGTCAGCATCGAGTTCGAGGGCCTGCTTCCCGCTTCGGCCGAACGCTTCATGGCGCGGTTTCATCAGTACTTCCAGCGCGGCGGCGGGTAGCCCATCGCGGAACACCCGAGGCCGCTCCAGGGTCTTATTTCGGATAAACTGTCATTCCAGCGGTTCCGCAATTCAGGTCACATCGCGGCATGAAAGTATTCGGATTCGCCGGCTATTCCGGCAGCGGCAAGACCACCCTCATCGAACAGCTCATTCCGCGCTTCGTGATGGAGGGGCTGCGGGTATCGGTGATCAAGCACGCCCATCACGACTTCGACATCGACCGGCCGGGGAAGGACTCCTACCGCCACCGGGAGGCGGGCGCCGCCGAGGTGATGCTCACCGCCGGCAACCGCTGGGTGCTCATGCACGAGTTGCGGGGCCAGCCGGAGCCGGACCTCCCGCAACAGCTGTCCCGCCTTTCGCCCTGCGACCTGGTACTGGTGGAGGGCTTCAAGCGCCAACCCATTCCCAAGCTGGAGATTCACCGCAAGGCTGCCGGCACGCCCCTCATCTACCCCGGGGACGCCACGGTGGTGGCGGTCGCCACGGACGAGGGCCTTGAGACAAGGCTGCCGCAGTTTGGCCTCCAGGACTACGACGACATGGCTGCCTTCATCATGAATCACCTCGATTTGCGCCAGGTGGGACTGCTGGCGGAGGCTCCGGCGGTGAGACTCGCATGACACTGACCCTGCTGTATTTCGCCCGGCTGCGGGAGACCCTGGGTACGCCCTCGGAGCGGGTGCAGCCTGCCGCCACGGTCACCGATGTCGCCGAACTCCTGGACTGGCTGCGCGCCCGTGGCGGCGCCTGGAACGACGAGCTGGCGCCGTCCCGTTCGCTGCGGGTGGCGGTGAACCAGGAGATGGCCGATCTCGGGACGTCACTCACCGACGGTGACGAGGTGGCGCTGTTTCCGCCGGTGACGGGCGGGTAAGGCTCCGGGTCCAAGGGGCAAGGATCAAGGGACAACGGGAAATGACGGTACGGGTCCAGGGCGCAGACTTCGACGCCGGCGAGGAGATCGCGCGGCTGCGTCGTGAGGATCCCCGCGTGGGCGCGGTAGCCAGCTTCATCGGCCTGGTCCGTGACATGAACGACGGCGACACGGTGAGCGAGATGACCCTCGAGCACTACCCGGGGATGACCGAGCGCGCCCTGGAGGACATCGTCTGCCAGGCGCGTTCGCGCTGGGACATCCTGGACGCCGTCGTCGTCCATCGGGTCGGGCCGCTGCGGCCGACGGAACAGATCGTGCTGGTGGCGGTCTCCAGCGCGCATCGCGGCGAGGCCTTCGCCGCCTGCGAATTCATCATGGATTACCTCAAGACCCGGGCTCCGTTCTGGAAGAAGGAGCAAACCCCCGGCGGCGCGCGCTGGGTGGATGCCCGGGAATCCGACGACCGGGCGGCGGAGCGCTGGGAGACGGACAGGCCGTAGGCGCCCGCCATCAGCGGCCAGGGCCTGGGTCCGCATGCCTGTGGAGATGAAGCGCTCAACCGCAATGCCTCACCGCGGCGACGCGGAGCGAGGGGCATGTCGAGCACAGCCGCAAAGTAGCCGGCTGCACCGCGCGCACTCCGCGCGGTTTGCGCCTTGGCGGTGAAGGATCGCGGCTCCGCCCGCCGATCGGGTCGGGCGCAGGCATTCTGGTGGACAGGTAATGCGCCGTTGCCCGGAAAATCCGTATCTACGAGCCGGTAGCGAACGGTTGAACCGCGCAGGACGCAGCTTCGCAGGTGCGGCTTGTGGGTCCGCATTCATGCGGACGTGATGGGAGGTTGTTGTCCGGCTGAAGCCGGTATCTACTCCCGCTCCTCGATCCCGAGCTTCTTCATCTTCTCCCACAGGTTCTTGCGGCTGATGCCGAGCCGCGCCGCGGTGTTGGCCACGTGCCCCTGCTCCTGCTCCAGGGCGCCCCGGATGTAGCGCCGCTCGCAGTCCCGCAGGTATTCGTCAAGGCGCACCGGCGCCTCCCCGGCGCCTGCGGTGGGCGCCGGGGGGGCATCCTCGAAGATCGCGTCGGCCGCGATCACGCGCCCGGGCGAGAGAATGCAGGCGCGCTCCAGGCTGTGCTTCAGCTCCCGCAGGTTGCCGGGCCAAGGGTATTGCAGCAGGGCCTGCTCGGCGGCAATGCTCAGCGCATGCTGGCCGCCTCCCTGCCTCGCGTCGCACTCGGTGAGGAAGCGCCGCGCGAACCAGAGGATGTCATCGCGGCGCTCCCGCAGCGGCGGGATGCGCAACTGGATGACGTTGATGCGGTAATACAGATCTTCGCGAAACGTGCCGGCCTGGACCATCTCCTTCAGGTCGCGGTGGGTGGCACAGACCACAAGCAGGTCCACCGGCACCGACGCCTCGCCGCCGACGCGCTGGATGCGTCTCTCCTGCAGCGCCCGCAGCAGCTTAACCTGCATCACCGGCGGCATCTCGCCGATCTCGTCCAGGAACAGCGTGCCGCCGTGGGCCTGCTCGAACACCCCTTTCTTCTGGCGCACCGCGCCGGTGAACGCCCCCTTCTCATGGCCGAACAGCTCGGCCTCCAGCAGCGTCTCCGGGATCGCACCGCAGTTCACCGCCACGAAGGGTGCTTCGCGGCCGGGGTGGGCCAGGCGGTGGAACTCCATGGCCACATGCTCCTTGCCTACCCCCGATTCGCCGGTAACGAGCAGGGTATGGGCGTGGGCGGCGAGTCGCGGCAGCCCCTCCTCGATGCGCCGCATGGCGGGAGAGACTCCGAGGGGCGCCCGCCCCGAAGCCGGCACCGATGGCGTGGTCGCGCACCGGGCCCGCACCTGATCCACCAGGCGGTCCAGGTCAAAGGGCTTGGTGAGATAGTCGGCGGCTCCCAGCTTGAGCAGGTGCACGGCCTTGTCGATGGAGCCGTAGCCCGTGATGAAGATGAACGGCGGCAGCCAGCGCCGCG
>DASTHR010000080.1:0-4976 GCA_035718105.1 Burkholderiales bacterium | reverse complement strand
ACACCGCCCCCGCCAGGAAATAGGTGAGCTGGCCGGGAAGCTGGAACTGCAAGCGCTCCAGCACGCCCGGCGCCTGCACCAGCTCGCGCAGGATCAGGGTGTAGGCCACCGACAGCAGGTAGAGCGCGGCGATGCAGGCGGCCCGCGGCAAGCGCCGGAACAGCCACACCAGCAGCGGCACCGAGAGGTAGAACATCACCTCCACCTTCAGCGTCCACAACGCACCGTTAACGACGGCAAGGGGATTGGCCTCGAACACGCCGGGCAGGGTGGGCTGCAGGAAGTTCAGGAACAGCAGGTTCCAGCCGACGTAGCGCCACAGCTCCGGCGAAGCCAGGTAGTCGGCGGGCGCGAGGCGGGTGAGGGCGAGGCCACCTGCGGCCCCCGCCAGCACCACGAAGGCGTAGGCGGGATAGATGCGGCGCACCCGGCGCTCGAAATACTGGCCGAGGGTGCCGGAGCGCTCGTAGCTCATGAAGATGAGGTAGCCGCTCACCGTGAAGAAGGCCTGCACCGCGAATTCCGCCGACAGCCAGCGGCTAAGGGGCTCCAGTTCCGGCCGCCCCGAGAGGCCGCCGGCATGGAACAGGAACACGATGGCCGCCAGGACGAACCGGACCAGGTCGAAGTTGTTGGCGTCGCGGTCGTGACCCGTCACGGCGGCCCTCAGTCGGCCGGACGGCCTGCCGCGCCGTATGGCCCGCCGCGCCCGAGCAGGCCGTCCCGCAGGCCGCGCAGCATCATCCCGAGGTTGCGCAGCCGGGGCGGCTGCAGCAGGCCGAAGAAGCCCAGCAGCTGGGCGAGGCGCAGCAGGTCATTGAACACCCAGCGCCAGGGCACGTAGGGCTTGCGGTAGAGCAGCACGCTGTTGCGGGCGCGGTAATAGAGGCGCAGCGGCCCGTAGAGCGACACCTGGCGCCGCCGGCCGAGCAGGTTCACCTGCACCGAGCCCGCGCCCAGGTTGTGCTCCATCACCGCGCCGCAGGCGCCAACGGCGGTGTACCCCAGGGACTTCGCCCGCAGGCACCAGTCGGTGTCCACGTAATCGATGAACAGGTCGTCGTCCAGAGGGCCCACCTCGCGCAGCACCGCCGCCGGGATCAGGGAGCCGGAGGAGATCAGGATGTCCGCAGGCACCACCGCCTCGGGGTCGCCCTCGGGACACCACGCGCGCCGCAGTTTCCAGTTCCGGAGGCTGACGAAATAGGAGCGGTGCCCGGTCAGGGGATCCACGTACTGCGGCCCGGCCGCGGCGACCCTGAGACCTTGCGCTTCGGCCCGCAACAGGGCGTTGCGGAGAGCGCCGACCATTCCCGGCGACGGAACGCTGTCGTGATCCAGGATCAGCACCCAGTCGAAGCCGCGGACCAGGGCCCACTCGATGCCGCGGTTCTGGGCGCGGGCCACGCCGCGGTTGGCGCCAAGGGCCTGGAGGTGTACCCGATCGTGCCCCTTCAGCCAGTCCTCCAGCTCCGGACCCGAGCCGTTGTCCACCACCACAACGGCGTCCACCTGGGCCAGCGCCGCCGACAGCAGCCGACCGAGGGTGTCCCGCTCCGGGTGGTAGGTCACCACCACGGCGCAGGTGGTGGATCGCGGCGGCGCGGACGGCTCCATGGACGGGCGGACGGCGGGGGCCATGAACCTTCCGCCGCCGCGGGCTTTCGCTAGCGCCCGATGCCGTAGTACTCGAAACCCTCGGCCTTGACGTGCTTCGGATCGTACTGGTTGCGCCCGTCGAACACCACCGGGTGCTTCATGATCCGCTTCATCATCGCGAAATCCGGCAGCCGGAAGGGCTTCCACTCGGTGACCAGCGCCATGGCGTGGGCGCCTCCCAAGGCGTCGTACTGGTTGGCCACGAGGGTGAAGCGCCCGGAGGCGATCCACCGCTCCGGGAGACTCATGCGCGCGCTGTCCATGGCCACCGGGTCGTAGGCCTTGACGTTGGCGCCCGCGTCGAGCAGGCGCTCCACCAGCACGATGGCGGGGGCCTCCCGCATGTCGTCGGTGCCGGGCTTGAACGCCAGGCCCCACACGCCGAAATTCATGCCCTGCAGGTTGTCGCCGAAGCGGTCGCGGATCTTCTCGAACAGGCGCTCCTTCTGCGCCGCGTTGCGCTCCTCCACCGCGTGCAGGATGCCCGGGTTCACGCCCGATTCCTCCGCCATGCGGATCAGGGCCTTCACGTCCTTGGGGAAGCAGGATCCGCCATAGCCGCAGCCCGGATAGATGAAGGAATAGCCGATGCGGCCGTCGGAGCCGATGCCGCGGCGCACGTTCTCGACGTCCACGCCCAGCCTCTCGCACAGGTTGGCGATCTCGTTCATGAAGGAGATGCGGGTGGCGAGCATGGCGTTGGCGGCGTACTTGGTCATCTCCGCGTCGCGCACGCCCATCCGTATCAGGCGCTCGTGGTGGCGGGTGAAGGGTGCGTAGAGCGTGCGCATCACCTCGGCCGCCGCGTCCGAATCGGTGCCGACCACCACCCGCTCGGGGCCCATGAAGTCCTTGACCGCCGCGCCTTCCTTGAGAAACTCGGGGTTGCTCACCACGTCCACCCTGGCGCTCACGCCACGCCGGTCCAGTTCCTCCTGCACCGCCGCACGGACCTTGTCGGCGGTGCCCACCGGCACCGTGGACTTGTCCACGATCACCGAATCCTGGGTGATCAGCCGCCCCAGTTCCCGGGCCGCCGCCAGCACATACTGGAGATCGGCGGAACCGTCCTCCCCGGGGGGGGTTCCGACAGCGATGAAGTGAACGTTGGCTTCCGCGACCGCTTCCGCGACGGACGTGGTGAAGCGCAGCCTTCCCTCACGGCTGTTGGAGAGAACCAGCGGCTCCAGCCCCGGCTCGTAGATCGGCAGCTTCCCCTGCCGCAGGCCCTCGATCTTGCGGGCGTCGTTGTCCACGCAGATCACGGTGTTCCCCATCTCCGCGAAGCAGGTCCCGGTGACCAGGCCCACGTAACCGCTGCCGATAATGCTGAGTTTCACGTCTTGTGCTCCCCTCCGGCAGGTGCCGGAAACCTTGAATGAAATCGGATTTTCTCATACGCGGCAGGATTTCGCCCCACTCCCGGCCCCTGACATTGTCTCCCGCGGGACCGCGGCGGCGCCCCCGCAAGACCGGCTCAATGTGCGCGAGTATACTGGCGAACCCTTGTGCGCAGAATTCCGGGTGCCCGCCCGGCACCGCTGGAAATGACCCGAGAGCAACCGACGCCAATCCTGGGAGTGCAGCCCCGGGGAAGCCTGAATCCAAGAATCCTCTCCCAGCTGCAGCGGGGAATGATCGTCTGTCCCGAGACCCGGGCGCGGCTGTTCCTCTCCGCTGACGGGCGCGCCCTGGTCAGCGGCGACGGGGGCCGCGCCTATTCCGTCGCCGCGGGGGGCGCGCCCCTGCTGCTGGAGGGCGCCGCGGAGGGCGACGAGTTTGCCAGTTCCTCCAACATGGAATCGGAGTACTCCCCGGAGGTCGTGGCGGGGCAGGGTGGCGTTCTGGCCAGGGTGAGGAACTTCCTGTTCAACGACCGGCGCTCTGAAAATTGCCGGCGCGCCTTCCGGGAGGTGTTTCCGGAGGCCGGCCCCGATGAGGTCTACCTGTCCGTGGGAGGCGGACCCGCCCGCCCGAGCCCGCATTTCACCAACCTCAACATCGGACCGTTTCCCAACGTGGACATCGTGGCGGACGCCCACCGGCTGCCGTATGCGGACGGTGCCGTGGACGCGATCTACTGTGAGGCCGTGCTGGAGCACCTGTATGCCCCCGGGCGGGCCGTGGAGGAGATGCACAGGGTGCTGAAACCGGGCGGAAAGGTGTTCGCCTGCACCCCTTTTCTCCAGGCCTACCATGGCTATCCGCACCACTACCAGAACTACACGGTCACAGGCCACCAGCGGCTGTTTTCCGACCGCGGCTTCCGGGTACTCGAAGCCGGCGCCTGCGTGGGCCCGATGTACACCTGGATCAGCCTCACCCAGATCCTGCTCGCCGAGTACGCGCCGGCCGGGCGCTGGCTCGCCCGTGCCTGGCTGCTCGTTTCCGCACCGCTGCGCGCGCTTGACGCACCCATTCTGCGGCGGGAGAGTGCCCATGTGATGGCGTCGACCACCTACCTCGTGGCGGAGAAGGCGCCCTGAGAATTGCTTCTGGATGCCGGAATGACGCACCCGGAAATCCTTGCTAAAGTGTCGCCCGCGTGCGCCATCAACCTCGCCCCGCAGGTCTACTTCCTCTCAGCTCGCGCTCCGCATGACGGCAGATAGCAGCAGGCCCCTGGTTTCCGTGGTTGTGCCCGTGTACAACCACGCGCATTACGTCGGCGCGTGCCTGGATTCCGTCTACGACCAGACCCACCGGCCGCTGCAGCTGATCGTCATTGATGACGGGTCGAAGGACGACAGCCCGCGGGTGGTGGAGGAATACCTGCGGCGGCGCGAGGGCGCGCCCGGCGTCGAGGTGATTTTCCGGGCCCGGGAGAATCGCGGCGCCCACAACACCATCAACGAGGGGCTCGAGGCGGCGCGGGGCGAGTTCATCGCAATCCTGAACTCGGACGACTTCTATCATCCCGGGCGCATCGAGAAATGCCTTCGGGCCTGCGAGGCAGCACAGGCGGATTTCTCGTTCACCTATGTCGAGGCCGTCGGCGACGACGGCGCTGTGCTGCCTGTTACCCATCCCTGGCGCGCCTGGTACGACGCGGCGTGCGTCAACGAATGGGCCGCAGCGCCCTCGATCGGCTTCGTTCTGTTCGAGAGCAATATCGCCGTTTCCACCGGAAACTTTTTCTTCCGCAGGTCGCTTTACGAGAAGCTCGGGCCGCTTCGCGACTACGTGATCGCTCACGACCTCGATTTCCTTTTGCGCGCTTTGCAGGTCTCGGAGCCGCTGCTGGTAAAGGAGAAGCTCTATTTCTATCGGGTGCATGGCGCCAATACCATTTATTCGCAGATCGAGCGCACCGAGGA
>DASTHR010000079.1:0-5666 GCA_035718105.1 Burkholderiales bacterium | reverse complement strand
CTGTGGGTGCTGGTGGGCGCCGCAGCGATCCACGGCACGCTGATGATCGCCGGCGTGCCCAAGCTGAGCTGGATTGTGGATCTCACGGGGTTCGCGGTCTCCCTTTACCTGGTGATTGCCTGGCGCATTGACCGCTCCTTTGAGGATCGGCTGCTGGCGGTGCTGCACCTCGCATTCGCCTGGGTCCCGGTGGCATTCGCGCTTTCAGCGGTTCAGACCCTGAGCGCATTCCTCGGCCATACGATCTACCTCGGCCTGGCGCCGACCCATGCCCTGGCGGTGGGGTTCTTCTCCTCCATGCTGGTTGCCATGGCCACCCGCGTCACCCTTGGGCATTCCGGGCGGCCGCTGCAGGCGGACCTGGGCACCTGGATCCTGTTCCTTGGAATGATGTGCTCCGCCGCGCTGCGCGTGTTCGCGGACATGCCCCTGGCGGGGGATTACGGGTGGGCGTTCCTGCTGGTGGCGGGCGCGCTCTGGGTGCTGTCCTTCGGATTCTGGACCGTCAGGAACCTCCCGATTTACCTGACACCACGCCCGGACGGCATGCCGGGCTGATGAACGACTTCCTTCTCGCCCGCGGGCTGCACGTCCTGGGCGTGGTGCTCTGGATCGGCGGCGTCGCCTTCGTCACCACCGTGCTGCTGCCGGCTACGCGGCGCATGAAATCGCCCGCGGAGCGCATCGCCTGGTTCGAGGAGGTGGAAAGCCGCTTCGCCGGTCAGGCCCGGCTGACCACCCTGCTAACGGGCCTTTCCGGCTTCTACCTGACGCACACGCTGGACGCCTGGGACCGTTTCGCCCAGCCCGACTTCTGGTGGATGCACGCCATGGTGGCGGTGTGGGCCATTTTCACCCTGATGCTGTTCGCGCTGGAGCCGCTGGTGCTGCATCGCCTGTTCCTGAACCGCGCCCGGCGCGACCCCGAGGGCACATTCAGGCTGGTGCAGCGCATGCACTGGGTTCTGCTCGCGGCAAGCCTGGTCACCGTGTTCGGCGCCGCCGCCGGCAGCCACGGATGGCTGCTCAGCCTTTAGCGATTAGACGCGGATCAAATCGGCGCGGGTTGGTTTGTGCTTTAATCCTCCCGGGTTTCCCCGGGTTGGCCCTTGAGCCTAGGATCGCCACCAACGAACGTTCATCTGCGGCGTTGCCATGTCTTACCTTGCCGTCAAGCACCTGCACGTCACTGCCGTAACCTTGAGCTTCGCGCTGTTTTTCCTGCGCGGGATCTGGATGATGCTGGGTTCGCCCATGCTGCAGAAGAAGTGGGTGAAAGTGCTGCCCCACGTGATCGACACCCTGCTGCTCGCCGCCGGCCTCACCGCTGCGGTCATGATTCGGCAGTACCCCTTCGTCGCGGACTGGGTCACCGCCAAGGTTTTGGGCCTCATTGCCTACATCATCCTGGGCACCCTGGCCCTCAAACGGGGCAAGACCCGGGGGCGGCGCGTCGGCTTCTGGGTCGCCTCCATCGCCACCTTCGGCTACATCGTGGCGGTGGCCATCGCCAAGAACCCCAACCCTCTGGTGCTGGTCGGCTGAGGGGTCATGACGGGCCACGATTACAGCCACCATGTCCGCCGGCACCGGCTGCTCACGGTGCGCCTGCTGTTCGCCGCGCTGGGAACACTGTGCGTGGTGCTGGGGATCGCCGGCATGTTCCTGCCGCTGCTGCCCACCACGCCTTTCCTGTTGCTGGCGGCGGCGTGCTATGCCCGCGCCTCCGGGCGCTTCTACAACTGGCTGCTGAACCATCGCCTGTTCGGGCCCACGATCCTCGAGTGGCGCCGCCACCGTAGCATCGCCTGGCGCACCAAGGTCACGGCCATCGTCATGATGTCGCTGACCCTCGCCAGTTCCATCATCTTCTTCGTCCGCGAACCCTGGCTGCAGGCCGCGCTGGCGGCGTTCGGCCTGGCGCTGGCCATCCACCTCTACCGCATTCCCTCCCGGGACCGCTCCGCGACGCCCGCCGCGGACTAATCATGCTCCCGCACCGGGAGCGACTGCAGTACCGCCAACAGCTCGTCCCGGGACAGCACCAGCTCGCACACCCGCCGGAAATTGGCCTCCGGCTCGCCTTCCATCACGTCGGCGATGACGAACGTCCCCTGGGGATACTTCTCCGCCCAGGGCTGGAAGCGAAGCCAGTAGTCGGTGACCTGGCATCGCACGATGCCCTGCCGGCGGTCGAGGCGCTGCCGGGACTCGCTCGCCAGGGGAAGCTGCTTGATCTTGTCATTCATGATGTGCCCCGATGTCGGTCGCTGCACGGGGACGGCACCGCGCCGTCGGCGCGACGGTCCCCCCCTTGATTATGCGCTGGCGCCGGGCTTGAAGCTAAAATCTCCCAACTGCCCCTGCTCCCGCCGATCATGCGCCCCAAGCCCCTCGCCGGCATCCGCGTCCTCGACCTCACCCGCCTGCTGCCGGGGCCGATGTGCACCATGCACCTCGCCGACATGGGCGCGGAGGTGATCAAGATCGAGGATCCGCAGGCGGGGGACTACGGCCGCCGCCTCGGGCCGCTCGGGGTGGAAAACTCCGGGCTGTTCCTCGCCGCCAACCGCAACAAGCGGGGCTTGCGACTGGACCTCAAGCAGCCCGCGGGACGCGACGTGTTCCTGCGCCTTGCCCGCGACGCGGATGCCGTGGTGGAGGGCTTTCGCCCGGGGGTGATGCGGCGCCTGGGCATCGGCTACGAGGTGCTTAAGGCCCTCAATCCGCGCATCGTCTACTGCTCCATCACCGGCTATGGCCAGAGCGGACCCTGGAGCCATCGCGCCGGGCATGACCTCAATTACTGCGCCCTCGCCGGCGTCGCCGACCAGGTGGGGGCCGCGGGGGGCGAGCCCGTGATTCCCAATTTCCTGCTGGGCGACCTGCTGGGAGGCGCCCTCACCGCGGCCATGGGCATCCTCGCCGCCCTGGTCGAGGCGGGCCGCAGCGGCGAGGGCCGGCAGGTGGATGTGGCCATGGCCGAGGCGGTGCTGGCCCACGCCATCATGCCGCTCGCCGCGCTCATAACCCGGCAGCCGGTGCCGCCCCGGGGGGAGGACCTGTTCTCCGGGGGGGAGGCCTGCTACGCGCTGTATCGCACCGCGGACGGCCGCCACATGGCGGTGGCGGCGCTGGAGCGCAAGTTCTGGGACCAGTTGTGCGACGCCCTCGGGCGCCCGGCGCTCAAGGCCCTGCACCTCGCCAAAGGGGAAGGCGGTGCGCGGGCCAGGCGCGAGCTCGCGGCCGTGTTTGCGGCGCGGCCGCAGTCGCACTGGGTCAATTGCTTCCGGGACCTGGACTGCTGCGTGACACCCGTGCTCCGGATGGACGAGGCGCTGGAGCACGAGCAGTTCGCCGCCCGGGGCATGGTGGCCCGGGTCCGGCATCCGACAGAGGGCGAGGTGCTGCAGCTCGCCCTGCCGCTGAAGTTCAGCGACTTCGAGTTCAGGGTCGAGCGCCCGCCGCCTGCGCCGGGGGAGCACTCGGCGGAGATCCTGGCGCAGGCGGGCTATTCCGGCGCCGAGATCGAGGCCCTTCAATCGGCGGGGGTGATCTGACGGCCCCGGACCACAGCCGCGAGGACACGGCCTGGCTGCTGCAGTTCTGCGGCGCCAGGATGGCGTTCGCCACCATGTTCACCGCCTACTCCGCGGCGCTGCCGCTGCTCAAGCAGGACTGGCACATGACGGCGGGGGAAGCGGGGCTGATCCAGTCCGCGTATCACGTCGGATTCCTGGTCTCGCTGTTCGCTGTGGGCTTCCTGTCGGATCACTACGGGGCGAAGCGCACCTACCTCGCCACCAGCGTGATCGCGGCGGTGAGCGCCCTCCTGTTCGCATTCTTCGCCGACGGCTTTGTCTCGGGGCTCGTGCTCTACGGATTGACCGGCCTGTGCTCGGGCGGCTCCTACACGCCGGGGCTCGCCATCCTGTCGGAGCGTTTCGCCGGCCGCGGACAGGGGCGGGCGATGGGCTTCTACCTCGCCGCCGCTTCCCTGGGCTATGCCCTGGCGCTGCTGATCGCCAGCGCGATGATCCCGCTGGCGGGCTGGCGCGGCGCCTTCGTGGCGATCGCCCTGGGGCCGGTGCTGGGCACGGTGCTGGGGTTTTGGACCCTGCGCGCGACACCAAACGTGGTTCACCCCCACCCCGAAGCCCCGGCCGCCGGGCGCGGCGCGCTGCGGGAAGTCATCCGCAACAGGCCGGCCATGCTTTCGATCTGGGGCTACACCTTCCATGCGTGGGAACTGCTGGGACTGTGGGCCTGGCTGCCCGCCTTCCTGGCGGTGGCCGCGGCGCAGGGCGAGGGCGTGAACCTGCAGGCCGCCAGCCTGGGGGCGACGCTCTCGGCGGTCACCTATCTTGTGGCGGTGGCGGGCAGCGTGGCGGGGGGCATCCTGTCGGATCGGTGGGGGCGGACCACCGTGATTCTGGCGATGTCCACCCTGAGCCTGGTGTGCTCCTTTGGCTTCGGCTGGATGCTGGGTCTTCCCCTGTGGCTCGTGGTGCTGGTGGCGGTGCTCTACAACTGCACCGGCGTGGCGGATTCCTCCGTCCACTCCACGGCGCTTTCCGAGTTGATCCGCCCGCGCTACCTGGGCGCGGCCTATTCGCTGCGCTCCGTGCTGGGCTTTGGTGCCGGTGCTATCGCCCCCTGGATCTTCGGGCTGGTGCTGGACTGGGGGCGCGGTCCCGCGGGCGGATCGGAATACCTGGCGTGGGGGCTCGCCTGGATGTCGCTGGGCCTGGGCGGGCTGCTGGGCCCGGTCGCGACGCTGCGGCTGCGGCGCCTGCCCGACGCCGCACGCATGGCGGGCGGAAAACGCTAGGCGGAAGAGTCCACCACCAAGGCACCAGGACCGTCGAAGGGGGGACAGGTCGCAGCCCGGCCTGGACACAGGGGGCTGCTTCCGTTGCGGTGGTTCTCGTTGTGCCGGGAACCCTGGCGCCCTGGTGTCGGGGTAGCGAAGCGGCTTGTCTAGCCGTTCGCCCGTCGGTCGAAGGAGGGCGGAGAGACGCCGAACTTCACCGCGAACCGGATGGCGAGGTCGTCGAAGGCCTTCTCGTCACCGACCAGCATCTGGTGGCTGAACAGCACATCCCACATCAGCCGGCTGCCCGCGGGGCTCTCCGCCGCCCGCAGCAGACCCTCCATGAAGCGGTCTATTCCGGGAAGTTCGGGACGTTCGGCGTGGTCGGGCAACTGGCCGAGGAAGAGCGCCAGTTCCTGAAGCCCCGGGCCGTCCGCGCCCCGGACCCTGGAGAAGTCAAGGGCGGCGCCCTCCGGCGAACGGCAGGCGGCCAGCACGTCCTCGACGGCGGGCAGGCTCCCGGCCGTGATGCGCGCGGGCATCTCCAGACGCCTGCGATGCTCGCCGCGAGGCGGACTCGCGGCGTGGAACATGCGGAACATGGTGCTTCCGAACTCGCTCTCGTGCCGCTCCTCGAGGGCGTTGAACGCGGGAATGTTGCCGGTGCCCAGATAGAGAGAGGCCAGCATGCGCCAGGCCGATTCCTCGGTGCAGCCCCGCTCCAGGGTGTCCTGCAGGATCTGCATTGCCTCGTTGGTCAGAGCGGCGACGCGGTTGAGCTGGTCCTGCATCTCGAACATCTCGAGGGATTCGGGCGTCGTGAAGTCGAGGCTGAAGATGTCGGTGTTCCGCA
>DASTHR010000078.1:0-7070 GCA_035718105.1 Burkholderiales bacterium | reverse complement strand
CAGCCTGTGAAGCGATTTTCCTTGTTCCAGGTGCTCTCGCCGTGCCGCAGCAGCACAATCTTCTTCATGGGACCTCCGGACAAAAGGCGCTATGTTACTTCAATCCCACCGACGGACCATTGGGCGGGAAAGAACTCCCAGAATATCAGAACATTCTGATTGGTCATTTTCCTCGCGGTCACAGCCCCGCCAGGGGTCGCGAGACATGCTTTATTCCCGGCTAATCGCGTTTGGAACATCGGGCCGGCGGATTTTGCTAATATTTGCCTGTCCCGGGTATCGAGGCGATTGGGAGAGGCCATGGAAACAGCCATCAGACACGAGCTGATCGACAAGGACGAGCACATCGAGCAGGCGGCAAGGGCCATCAAGGCCATGTCCCACCCGCTGCGGCTGAAGATCCTGTGCGTGCTGGGCAATCAGGAAATCTCGGTTCAGGACATCGTGGATCGGGTGGGCACCTCCCAGAGCAATATTTCCCAGCACCTGGCGGTGCTCCGTGACAAGGGTGTGCTGCGCACCCGCAAGGACGCCAATCGGGTCTACTATCGGGTCGGTGATGCCCGGACCCTCCAGCTCATCAGCATGATGAGGGAGGTGTTCTGCGGCTTCTCGGACTGAAAATTTCCTACACAAATTCATGAATTTCGCCGTCGGGTCTTGAATTTGCGCGCAAATATTAGCATATACTTATGAACATTCGGGGGTGATCTTGCGCAACCTTCTGATCCTTATGTTGTTTTTCATGGCGGCTGGCGTTTGGGCAGCGGAACCGCTCGCCACTGCCGTCGCGGAGCGGCGCCAGGTGGAACTGACCTATGCCGCAGACGGCGTGGTGGAGGCTTCCCGCCAGTCCACCGTTTCGGCGCAGATTTCCGGGCGCATCCGGGAAATCAGCTTTGACGTTGGCGATGCGGTGAAAAAAGGACAGGTGCTGGTACGCATTGACGACTCCGAAGTCTCCCAGGCCCTGAGCGAGAGCCAGGCCGTGCTGGCCCAGGCGGAGGCGAATTACGAGAACGCAAAGGCCAACTATGAGCGCAACAAGCGGCTGTTCGAGCAGAACTTCGTGAGCCAGGCGGCGCTGGACCGGGCGCAGGCGGAGTACCGCAGCGCCTTGTCCCAGATGGAGGCGCGGCGGGCCGGTGCGGGCATCGCCGCCACCACTCGCAGTTACGCCACGGTGATCGCCCCCTACGATGGCGTGGTGCTGGCCCGGCATGTGGAAATCGGGGAGATGGTGGCCCCGGGCAAGCCGCTGATGACCGGTTTCGACCCCCGGGAACTGCGGGTGGTGGCCAACGTGCCCCAGGGCAAGATCGGTGCAGTCAGGGCCAACCGGCTTGCCGCCGTGGAACTCCCCACCTTGGGCCGGCGGGTCAAGCCCGGGGAAATCACCGTCAAGCCGGGGGCCGATGTCCGCACCCACACCACTCAGGTCCGCCTCGACCTGCCGCCTAACCTCACAGATGTCTATCCCGGGATGTATGCCCGGGCGCATTTCGTCGTGGGGCACGCGGAGAAACTCCTGGTGCCCGCCTCCGCGGTGCTCCGGCGCAGCGAACTGACCGCGGTGTACGTGGTGGACGCCAAGGGCGCTGCCCGGCTGCGCCAGGTGCGGGCGGGAGAGCCGGTGGGCGAACGGGATGTGGAAATCCTCGCCGGGCTTTCCGCCGGCGACAAGGTCGCCCTGGATCCGCTGAAGGCGGGCATGCAATCACCGGCCGGCGGCCAGGACGCGAGCAAATGATGCGGCTCTCTGAGCGCTGATCGCAGGATTCCATGGGCATCTCCGGCCGTATCGCGCGTTTCTTCCTGGGCTCCCAGCTCACCCCGCTGGTGGCCCTGCTTGCCCTGCTGCTGGGACTGTTCGCGGTGGTGGTCACGCCCCGGGAGGAGGAGCCTCAGATCAACGTCACCATGGCGAACGTGTTTATCCCGTTCCCCGGCGCTTCGGCGCGCGACGTGGAAAACCTGGTGGCTACGCCGGCGGAGCAGGTGCTGTCCCAGATCACCGGGGTGGAGCACATTTATTCGGTGTCGCGCCCCGGGATGGCCGTGCTCACCGTGCAGTTCGAGGTGGGGGAGGACCGCATCCAGGCCCTGGTCCGCCTCTACGACACCATCCAGTCCCGGCGCGACTGGGTCTCCCCGGAACTGGGCGTCGGGGAACCCATCGTGAAACCGGTGGGCATCGACGACGTCCCCATCGTTTCCCTCACCCTGTGGACCGCGGATCCGGCGCGGGGCGCCTTCGACCTGCAGCAGGTGGCGCATGCCGCCGAGATCGAACTCAAGCGCATCCCCGGTACCCGGGAGGTCTATACCCTGGGCGGGCCGGGGCATGTGCTGCGGGTGCTGCTGGACCCGGAGGCGATGAACGCCTACCGGATTTCGGCCCAGGACATTCGCGACACGCTGCAACTCGCCAACGCCTCCCGCCCCGCCGGCAGGCTGGTGGAGGGCGACCGGGAGGTGCTGGTTCAGACGGGGACCTTCCTGACCTCCTCGTCGGACGTGAGAAACCTGGTGGTGGGCGTCCATGACGGCCGGCCGGTGTTCATGGGCGACATTGCCCGGGTGGTGGACGGCCCGGACCAGCCCTCGCGCTACGTTTGGTTCGGCACCGGCCCGGCGGCCTCCGACAAGGGCATCGCGGCCAAGGGTGAATTTCCGGCGGTGACCCTGGCGGTGTCGAAGAAGCCCGGCGAGAACGCCGTGGATGTGGCGGAGCGGGTGATCGCCCGCGCCATGCAGCTGCGGGGGACGGTGATCCCGGAGGGGGTGGAAGTCACCGTCACCCGCAATTACGGCGAGACCGCGAACGACAAGGCGATGAAGCTGATCCAGAAGCTCATCTTCGCCACGCTGTCGGTGGTGGCCCTGGTGTGGGCGGCGCTGGGCCGGCGCGAGGCGGTGATCGTCGGCGTCGCCGTCCTGCTCACTCTGGCGGCGACCCTGTTCGCGTCCTGGGCCTGGGGCTTCACCCTTAACCGCGTGTCCCTGTTCGCCCTGATCTTCTCCATCGGCATCCTGGTGGACGACGCCATAGTGGTGGTGGAAAACATCCACCGGCGCCGCGCCCTGGAGCCGGCGCGGCCACTGCAGGACGTGATCCCGGAGGCGGTGGACGAGGTGGGCGGCCCCACCATTCTCGCCACCCTCACCGTGATCGCGGCGCTGCTTCCCATGGCATTTGTCAGTGGCCTGATGGGCCCCTACATGAGTCCGATCCCGATCAATGCCAGCGTCGGCATGCTGATTTCCCTGGCCATCGCCTTCATCGTCACCCCCTGGCTGGCCCTCAAGCTCACCGCGAAGCATGCCGTCCATGGCGAGGCGGAGAATCCGCGGCTCGCAGCGTTCTTCCAGCGCACCCTGGCGCCCTTCCTGGATCCGGTAACAGGCGGGCGCAACCGCGTCCTGCTGTTCAGCGGCGTCGTCGCCGCCATCCTTCTTGCCGTGTCGCTGGCGGCGGTGAAATGGGTGGTGCTGAAGATGCTGCCCTTCGACAACAAGAGCGAGTTCCAGGTGGTGGTGGACATGCCCGTGGGCACGCCGCTGGAGCGTACCGCCGCCGTGCTGCGGGACATCGGCGCCTACATCGCCACGGTGCCCGAGGTGACGGACTACCAGGCCTACGCCGGGACCGCCTCGCCCATCAGCTTCAACGGGCTGGTGCGGCAGTATTTCCTGCGCAGCGGTCCGGAGCAGGGGGACCTGCAGGTGAACCTCCAGGAGAAGGACGGTCGCGACCGCCAGAGCCACCAGATCGCGCTGGCGGTGCGTCCCGCCATCGTGGAGATCGCGAAGCGCCATGGCGCGGAGGTGAAGGTGGTGGAGGTGCCACCCGGGCCGCCGGTGATGGCCCCCATCGTGGCGGAGGTGTACGGTCCGGACCACGAGGGGCAGATGGCAGTGGCGAGGGTCGTGCGCCGCGTGTTCGAGTCCACGCCCGACATCGTGGACGTGGACGACAGCGTGGAGGAGAACGCCGGCAAGTTCACCCTCAAGGCGCTGCAGGCCAAGTCGGCGCTGCGGGGCGTGGCCCAGAAGGACATCGTGGAGACGGTGCGCCTGGGCCTGGCGGGGGAGAACGTGACACCGATCCACAGCGGCGCCGCCAAATACGAGATCCCGGTGCGGGTTTCCCTGCCGCCGGAGCGCCAGGCGGATCTGGATGATCTGCTCAAGCTCAACGTGCGCGCCCGCGACGGCGCCCTGGTGCCGCTCTCCGAACTGGTGTTGGCCCACCCGGTGGAGAGGGAGAAGACCATTTACCACAAGGACCTGTTGCCTGTGGTTTACGTCGTGGGGGACATGGCCGGCAAGCTGGACAGCCCGCTCTACGGCATGTTCGGGATGCGCGGCGCGCTGAACGGCCGGACCCTGGAGCAGGGGGGCACCCTTGCGGAGCACTTCATCCGCCAGCCGCAGGACCCCTATCGTGGCTACGCCGTCAAATGGGACGGCGAGTGGCAGGTGACGTACGAAACATTCCGCGACATGGGCATTGCCTACGGCGTGGGGCTGGTGCTGATCTATCTGCTGGTGGTGGCCCAGTTCGGGTCCTACCTGACGCCGCTGATCATCATGGCGCCAATCCCGCTGACCATCATCGGCGTCATGCCGGGCCACGCCCTGCTGGGCGCGCAGTTCACCGCCACCTCCATGATCGGGATGATCGCGCTGGCCGGGATCATCGTGCGCAACTCCATCCTGCTGGTGGACTTCGTGAACCTTCAACTGGCCGAGGGCAAGGACTTCCGCCAGGCCGTCATCGACTCCGCTTCGGTGCGCGCCAAGCCCATCGCTCTGACCGGCCTCGCCGCCATGCTCGGCGCCCTGTTCATCCTGGATGATCCCATCTTCAACGGCCTCGCCATCTCCCTCATCTTCGGCATCCTGGTGTCCACGGTCCTGACCCTGGTGGTGATCCCGGTGCTGTATTACGCTGCCATGCGGCACAAAGTCGGGATCGCGGATCGCGCCCTTCGCCGGGACTCAGGACAGGGATCAGGGATCGCGTAATGGCTCTCGCGATGCGCACCCACGGATTTCGCCCCTTCACTCATTCACCTTTCGACGCAACAGGAGAACCGCAATGACCATCAACCGCATCGTGCGCATCGTCGCCGGCTTTTTCGTCCTGCTTTCCCTTTCCCTGGGGGTCGAGGCGAGTCCGCTGTTCCACAGCGCCAACTGGCTGTGGTTCACCGCCTTCGTCGGCTTGAACCTGTTCCAGAGCGGCTTCACCAATTTCTGCCCGCTGGTCAACATCCTGCGCAAGCTGGGCGTGAGCGAGGCGGAGTCCTGCGCGGTCAGCTCCAAGGCATGAGCGCCTGCCGGCCTGCGGGCTGGTAGAATGTGCCCCCCAAAACAGATCCCCCGAACGGAGTCCGCGCATGGCTTTCGTGATGGACAACATCCTGGTCATCCTGGTGGCGGTGACGAGCGGCGCCATGCTGCTGTGGCCGCTGATTCGCGGCCGCGTCGCCGGCGTGGCCGAGGTGGACACCCTGGAGGCGGTCCAGCTCATCAACCAGCAGGACGCCCTGCTGCTGGATGTGCGGGAGGACAGCGAGTACGAGGCCGGGCATATCCCCAATTCCAGGCATATTCCCCAGGGGCGTGTGGCCGAGCGCCTGAAGGAACTGGAGAAGTACAAGGGAAAGCCGGTGGTGGTGCTGTGCCGCAGCGGCAATCGCTCCACCGCCGCCTGCAGCCTGCTGAAGAAGCAGGGCTTCAACGATGTGCGCAGCCTGAAGGGCGGGATCGAGGCCTGGCAGCAGGCCAACCTGCCGGTAAAGAAGAAATAGGAGCCCGGCGATGGCCAAGGTGACCATGTACACCACGGCGGTGTGTCCCTATTGCATCCGGGCGGAGAAGCTTCTCGCCTCCAAGGGCGTCACCGAAATCGAGAAGATCCGGGTGGATCTGGATCCCGGGCGGCGGGACGAGATGATGCAGAAGTCCGGGCGGCGCACGGTGCCCCAGATCTGGATCGGCGAGCGCCATGTGGGCGGCTTCGACGATCTCGCGGCCCTGGACCACGCCGGCGAACTGGATCCCCTGCTGGCCTCATGATGCATCTCCCCTGCGCCTGGTGCGGGACCGTCAACCGGGTGCCCCCGGAGCGCCTACCGGAAGGGCCCAAATGCGGAAAGTGCTCGGCTCCGCTGCTGCCGGGCGAGCCGGTGGAACTGGATGCGGCCCGCTTCGAGACCTTCATCGGCCGCAGCGACCTGCCGGTGCTGGTGGACTTCTGGGCCCCCTGGTGCGCGCCCTCCCGCGTGCTCGCCCCGGTGCTGGAGCAGGCCGCGGCGGAGATGGCGACCACGGTGCGCTTCGCCAAGCTGAACACCGATGACGAGCAGGCCCTGGCCGGCCGCCATCGCATCCGCGGCATCCCTACGCTGATCCTGTTCAAGTCCGGAGAAGAGGCGGACCGGGTGTCCGGGGCGATGGACCTGTCCGCCCTGCGGCGCTGGCTCCGGCAGCATCTGCCCGGATAGAATCACGTTTTTCCCACGGGAGCCCCCATGTCCGAGCAGCAACCGCAGCAACCCGCCCCGCCGCAGCAGGGCCAGCAACCCATGTTCGCCATCGAGAAGGTCTATGTGAAGGACATCTCGCTGGAGATCCCCAATGCCCCCGAGGTGTTCCTGCAGCGGGAAGCCCCGCGGGTGGACATCCAGATGCAGACCGAGGGCAAGCCGGTGACCGAGGGGGTGTACGAGGCGGTGCTCACCGCCACCGTCACCGCCAAGTTCGGGGACAAGACGGCGTTTCTGGTGGAGGTGGCCCAGGCAGGGATATTCCAGATCCGCAACGTGCCGGCCCAGGAACTGGATCCCGTTCTGGGCGTGACCTGTCCCAACATCCTGCTGCCGTTCCTGCGGGAGGCCGTGGCGTCCATCACCCAGCGCGCCGGCTTTCCGCCGGTGATGCTGGCGCCCCTGAATTTTGAAGCCCTTTACCTGCAGCAGCGCCAGCAGCAGGCTGCGGCCGCCCAGGTCGCGGCGCAAGCCGAGGCGCAGAAACCCGTCACCCATTGAGATGACTGCCTG
>DASTHR010000077.1:0-4245 GCA_035718105.1 Burkholderiales bacterium | reverse complement strand
CAGCGAGGTACTCAGGGAGCAGGCGGCGCCGCTGCCCGCGAAGGCCGCGGCCGGTATCAAGGCCACCCCGGCGGTGCGGGCGCTGGCGCGGCGCCTCAACGTGGACCTCGCCATGGTCACCCCCACGGGCCACGACGGGCTCATCACCAGCGGCGACGTGGAGCGGGTGGCGCGGGTGCTGGCCGAGGCCGGCCCCCAGGAGCTGCTGCGGGGGGTGCGCAAGTTCATGGCCCAGAACATGACCCTGGCCAATGCCGAGGTGGCGGCGGCGACGGTGGTGGACGACGCCGACGTCCACGCCTGGCGCCCCGGCGAGGACGTCACCGTGCGCCTGATCCGGGCCCTCGTCGCCGGCTGCCGCGCCGAGCCCGGTCTAAACTGCTGGTACGACAGCGAGGCCGTGGGCCGGCGGGTGCTGAAACAGGTCCACCTCGGCCTCGCCACCGACTCTCCCGAGGGCCTGTTCGTGCCGGTGATCCGCGACGCCGATTCGAAGTCGCCCGCGGAGCTGCGCCGGGAGGTGGACCGTCTGCGGGACGGCATCCAGAAGCGATCCCTCGCCCCCGAAGAGTTGCGGGGCCACACCATCACCCTCTCCAACTTCGGGATGATCGCCGGCCGCTACGCCGCCCCCGTGGTGCTGCCCCCGACGGTGGCGATCCTGGGCGCGGGCCACTTGCGGGACGAAGTGGTCGCGGTCAACGGCCGGCCGGCGGTGCACCGGGTGGTGCCGCTGTCGCTGACCTTCGACCACCGGGTGGTCACCGGCGGCGAGGCCGGGCGCTTCCTCGCGGCGGTGATCGCCGACCTGCACAAGCCGGCCTGACCCCGTCTAGGCGGGGCAGCGCTTCTCCGCCTTCGGGACGCGATGGAGCACGAACTCGGCGCCGGTGTCGAGATCCCGGTAGCGGTGCATGCGCCCGTCGATCGCCACGATGTCCGTGCAGTACCGGCCGCCCGGCCTGATCCAGAAGTTGTCGCTGGCGAAGGTCACTTCGTAGCACATGCGCTGACCGGCAACGGTTACCTTGCCTCCTCCCCTGAACGGGCGCGGATCGTCGTCCGTCTGCCCGCAGGCCTCGAAGCGCCCGTCCTCGAAGAACTCGTCGTAGGCCCAGCAGGTCCGTCCGCCGTCGCTGGAATTGCACCACACGCCCAGCAGCGCGCGGTGCAGCGCCGTGTCCGTGGGCTGTCCGGCCCACGCCTGGGCCGCGATGCAGGAGACCGCAATCAACAAGTACTGGCGCAGCCGGCTCCCAGCCATCCGCCGCTCCGATGCAGCGCCCGCGCCCGACCGCTACCGGGGTCAGCCCCGCAGCCCGGACTTCACTTTCCAGCCCGCCTTTTCCAGCTCCTGCTGCGCGCGGGCGCTCAGCTTGCCCGCCACCAGCAGTGTCCGGGACTTGCCCGCCAGCTCCTTGCGCTGCGCAAAGGCGGCGGCGTCCTTGTCCCAGGTCCCGTAATCAATGGCCGCGGCGGCGATGACATCGCCGTTGGCAGAAGTGCCCAACGGCACCAGGTTGCTCATCTTCAGCCGGGCGATCCTCTCGCGCTGATGGTGGGCCGCCAGCAGCGCCAGGGACTCCAGCAGGAAGCGGGCGCGGGTCTCGCCGTGGGTCAGGGCAGCCGTCGCCACCACCGATTCGACCCCGGGCAGCTTTCCCAGGGCCTCTAGCCGCACCACCAGCGCGGTCTGGAGCGTGGGCGTGAACCACTTGTTGCGCAGGAAATCACGCACGGTCCGGTCCTGCACCCCCAGCGCCAGCAGCTTGGCCTCGTTCTCCTTCCTGAGGTCGATGGCCGGCTTGTTCCAGACCGAGTCGCGCACGGTCTGGTCGAAGGAGTAGGCGTACTGGATCGGCGCGATCACCGCGCCGAGGGTCAGGTCCACGGCGAAGTTCCCGGCGAAGGTCGCGGCGGCCGCGTCGTCCAGCAGCGGGCGCAGCACCGGGTTGGTGGTGTAGGGGTCGATGTTGAGCTTCTTCGCCCAGTCCCGGCGCGCCTTGTTGTAACCCAGCGGGTCGCCGATGAAGGAAGGCGGCTCCGGCTCGCCTCCCGGCGCGGCCCTGGGTTTCGGCTGGGCGCCGGAGGAGGTCATGTCCGACGCCTTGTCCTCCACGTAAGCCGTCCCCGACTTCGCCATGTAGCCTATGCGGCCCATCACGGTGCTGACGCCGGCGCCGATATTCTCCACCGTCTTGCCGGGATCATCCACGGTCGCCTGGGCGAACTTCGCGATCCCCTTGGCCGACTGCGCCAGCGCATCCTGAAACGCGGCGTCCTTTTGCACCTTCTGCAACTCCTCGATCGCCGGCAGCTCCTGCACCCGCGTCGCCAGCATGTTCTCCCCGCGCACGGAGAACCGGCCGAACCTGGACTCGATCTCGAAGCGGCCCAGGTGCCCCTCCACCTTCACCGGCTCGGCGACCTTGTGCAGCGGCCCCTTGAGCAGGGCCGCGGGGGCGAGCTGGCTTCCCGGCAGCGCCGCGCCCGCCTCCAGCCCCGCGCCCTGGGCCATGGCAGCAGGGCCCGCAAATGCGGCGACGGCCGCCGCCCGCATGAAAAAGCTGACTGCGTTCACTTGAATGGTCTCCCTCATGGGTTTCGCGTCATCTCGAACGAAGCGCCCGAACTGCTGCGCCATGTCTGGTCCACGGTCGCGGGTCGTGGACGCGTTTCGGCCCTCATCCTAACAGGCTTTCCATCTCCCTCCGGAAGCCAACCGCCTCGCAGTCCGGAACCTCGACGTCGCCCCACCTGAGCGGCTGCCCGGCGGCTACGGGCCTCACCAGCTTCACGCCGTGGGCCAGCCCGATGGGCAGCCCGCCCTGGGCCAGGGAATCCGCCGCGGGCATGAGCCTGCCCCAGACGGTGTAGCCACCCTCGCCATCCAGGGTTTCGCCGGGTTTCAGGTCGCGCTTGGCCGTGGCCACCACGTCGGCGCGGAAACCGGTTGGACACCCGGTAGGCTCGCGGCGCAGGGCCGCGGAGAGCACGCTGATGCCCAGTTCCAGGCCGATGAGGTGGAAGGGCTTGTACATGGCGCTGTAATTTCCGGTGTCGTCGGTGACCAGGCCGTATTCGCGGAAGCAGCGGCGCACGTAATTGCTATCCGCGGCGAAGGTGACGTACACGCCCCAGCGCAGGTCGCGGAACACCGGGCGGCCGTCCCGCTCCAGGCTGGAGATCACCTCCACCTGTCCCCGGTGATGGAGATGCCCCCCCTCGGCCCGGGGCCGAAGCACCCGCGCCAGGTCGTCCACCCCGCAGGTCGGGAACTCCAGCCCGGCGGGGGCGGGGGTGAGTCCGGTGGCGTTGGCCACCGCCGCCATCTCGATGCCGGATTTGGTGCCGTCGAGGAAGGAATTGAACATCCGGGCGTTGAAGTCCCCCTTCGCCACCATCTCGGGGGTAAAGCCGTAGTGACCCCAGACGGTGTCCGGGGTCGAGGCGTGATAGGCGGGAAGGTACTTGGTGCCTTTTCCCGCCGCCACCACCTCGAAGCCGGCGGCCCGCGCCCAGTCCACCATCTCGCAGATGAGCGCGGGCTGGTCACCGTAGGCCAGGGAATAGACGATGCCCGCCTCCCGGGCGCGCCGTGCCAGCAGCGGGCCCGCCAGGGCGTCCGCCTCCACGTTCACCATCACGATGTGCTTGCCGTGCTGGCAGCAGTCCAGCACATGGCGGATGCCGGCGGCGGGACTGCCGGTGGCGTCGATCACCACCTCGATGCCTTCGGCCGCGATGGCGTCGAGCGCGTCGTCGGTGACGCGGGTGCTGCCCTTGGCCAGCGCATCGGGCAGGGAGGCTGCCGCAAACTGCTCCGCCGTCCACCCGGCGCGAACCAGGGATTCCTTCGCCCGCGCCGGGGCCAGGTCCACGACCGCCGCCAGGTGCAGGCCAGGGGTGCGCCGGGCCTGGGACAGGAACATGGAGCCGAACTTGCCGGCCCCGATCAGGGCGGCGCGCACCGGCCGTCCGGCCGCGGTCCGCTCCTGAAGGAGAGCGTAAAGGTTCATCTCGTCACTCGCTCTGATGTTCGCCCTTCGAGAGCCTCAGGGCGAACGGGTCTTCTTGTCTCAGGGCGAACGGTCACTTCTTGTCCGTTCGTGGTGAGTCCGTCGAACCACGAACGGCACCCCGGCGTGCAAGCCGGGACACCTCCGCCCAATCGCCGTGGATCATCGCTTCCTTCTTCGCACGGCTCCAGCCCTTAATCTGCCGTTCCGAAGCCAGCGCCTCCTC
>DASTHR010000076.1:0-8249 GCA_035718105.1 Burkholderiales bacterium | reverse complement strand
CCCGGCGCGGTTCCGGCGGATATCCTGCGCGCCTGCGCCGAGGCGCGGGAGCACGCCCTGGGCGCGGTGTGCGTGGCGCCGGTCTGGGTGGCGCTGGCCGCCCGCGAACTCGCGGGCTCGCCGGTGCGGGTCGCCTCCGTGATTGGCTTTCCCCACGGCAACACCCTCCCGGAGGCGAAGGCGCGGGAGGCGCGGCTCGCCCTGCAGGCGGGCGCCTCGGAACTGGACATGGTGCTGCAGCTGGGCGCTCTGAAGGGCGGCGACACCGCGCTGGTCCTGCGGGACATCGCCGGGGTGGTTCACGCGGCGCGGGAGCGGGGCGCGCGGGTGAAGGTGATCCTGGAGACGGCGCTCCTTACCGATGCGGAGAAACGGCTCGGCTGCCAACTCGCGGAGCAGTCGGGCGCGGACTTCGTGAAGACCTCCACCGGCTTCGGCCCCGGCGGCGCGACGGAGTCCGATGTGCGGCTGTTGCGCTCCGCCGTGGGCGGCCGCCTCGGGGTGAAGGCCTCCGGCGGCATCCGCAGCCTGGCGCAGGCACTGGCGATGGTTCGCGCCGGCGCCAGCCGGCTCGGCACCTCCGCGTCGGTCTCCATACTCGCGGAGCTGAATGCGGCGCAGCATTGAGCGGCCTTCCGCGACGGGCTATGCTTGCGCCCTCGCCGTTTCGCGACCCCAGGAGATGACAAGCATGATTTCCAAGATGCTGCGCAGTCTGGCCTTTGCCCTGTTTCTGCTTCCCGCCGCGGCCTTCGCGGCGCTGCCCAACCCCGCGGCCCCGGTCCGTTACATGGTCCTGGGCGACAGTCTCGCGGCCGGCTACAAGGCCATGCCGGCCACCGCCGGCTACGCCTACCAGCTCTACCTCGGCCGGGCCTTCGGCGATTACACCAATGTGCTGTTCGACAATGCCTCGGTGCCCGGCGCCACCAGCGCGGACCTGCTGAATTTCCAGTTGCCGCAAGTGCAGCGCTTCCAGCCCAACGTCGTCACCATTTCCGTCGGCGGCAACGACCTGCTGGCGCTGCTGACGTCGCCGGATCCCATCGGGGAGCTCCCCGGGGTCCTTGCCGGCTTTGCCCAGAACATGGCCGGAAGCCTCACGCTGTTGTGCCTGGGCATGCCGGAGGGCGGCCGCATTTTCGTCCAGAACCTGTACGAGATTCCGGAGATCCCGCTGACCCAGCAGGCGGTGCCGCTGTTCAATCAGGTGCTGAACCAGACCGTGTTCGCCGTGGGCCAGTCGCAGGCCTGTGTCGGCCGGTCGCTGGGCGTCGCCGACGTGTACAGCGCCTTCCGCGGCGAGCAGGGCCTGCTGCTGATCGAGCGCTACCAGAAGAAGGGCATCGAAGTCCTGGAGGTGCATCCCACCAACAAGGGGCACCGCGTCATCGAGGCCGCCTTCCGCGCGCTGATCGCGCAGTAATTTCCCGAGAACGCCGGGGGCAACGCCCCCGGCCCATCGCGTCCCCGCCATGAAACGCATCGACTCCCTGCAAACCCTGCACCAGCGCCTGAACGAGTTCGTCGCCGATCGCGACTGGGACCAGTTCCACTACCCGAAGAACGTGGCCATGGCGCTGGCGGCGGAGGCGGGGGAGCTGATGGAGCATTTCCTCTGGCTGACCCCGGAGGAGAGCGACCGGCTCTCGAAGGAGACGCGGGCGGAGGTGGAGCTGGAGGCGGCGGACATCCTGTTCTTCCTGGTCCGCTTCTGCGACCGCCTCGACATCGACCTGCTGAAGGCGGCCGAGAAGAAGCTCGCCATCAACGAGAAGAAATATCCCGTGGAGAAGTCGCGGGGCAAGGCCACCAAGTACACCAAGCTGTGAGCGGTGAGCAGCGAGCAGTGAGCTGTTGACCGCTCACCGTTCACCGCGTCCCGCTCACCAACCCATGCTCGCCTACCGCCACCTGTTCCACGCCGGCAATTTCGCGGACGTGTTCAAGCACGCCCTGCTGGCGCGACTGCTGCTGGCCCTGAACCGCAAGGACAAGCCCTACTGCTACCTGGACACCCACGCCGGCACCGGACTCTACGACCTCAACCATCCCTGGGCGCAGAAGAACGCCGAGTGGCGCGAAGGCATCGAGCGGGTGCTTGCGCGCGATGACGCCCCCGAGGTCCTTGCGCCTTACCTGGAGGCAGTGCGGGCCCAGAACGCCAAGGGCAAGCTGCGCTACTACCCCGGCTCGCCCGGCATCGCGCGCCGCCTGCTGCGCGAGGGCGACCGCATGGTGCTCAACGAGCTGAACCCGGCGGACTTCGAGGAGCTGAAGGAGCGCTTCGCGGGAGACCGCGGGGTCACGGTGCACCAGATGGACGGCTACCAGGCCCTCAAGGCCTTCCTGCCGCCGTCGGAGCGACGCGGCCTGGTGCTGATGGATTCCTCCTTCGACCGCAGCGGCGAGTTCGCGCGGCTCACCGAGGCGCTGGCGGCGGCACACCGGCGCTGGGCCACCGGCACCTTCGCGCTTTGGTACCCGCTCATGGAAATCGGCGCCATGCGCGCCTTCGAACGGGGCATCGTGGCGACCGGCATCCGCAGGATCCTGCGCCTGGAGCTCTCGGTGCGGCCGGAGCGCTGGAGCCAGAGCCTGCGCGGCAGCGGCATGCTGGTGGTGAACCCGCCCTACGGCCTGGACGATGAAGCGCGCCCGCTGCTGGAGTGGCTGTGGCGGGCGCTGGCGCCCTCGCGCGAGGGCGGATGCGGGGTGAACTGGCTGGTGCCGGAGTGACTACTTCTTCGCGGCTGCTTTCTCGAACAGCGGCTTGAACCTGCCGTAACCTTCTTTCTCCAGGTCTTCCACCGGAATGAAGCGCAGCGAAGCGCTGTTGATGCAGTAGCGTTTGCCGCTGGGGGCCGGGCCGTCGTCGAACACGTGGCCGAGGTGGGAGCCGGCATACCTGCTGCGCACCTCGGTGCGCACCATGAAGAAGGAGCGGTCGGACTTCTCCATGATCTCGGTGCCCTCGATGGGTTTCCAGAACGAGGGCCATCCGGTGCCGGAGTCGTATTTCTCGGTGGAGCTGAACAGCGGCTCGCCGGAAACGATATCCACGTAAATGCCCGGCTTCTTGTTGTCCCAGTAGGCATTGCGGAACGCCGGCTCGGTGCCGTCCTTCTGGGTCACGTGGTATTGCTCGGGGGTGAGCTTCGCCTTCAGTTGCTGCTCCGTCGGCTTCCTGAAGTCCTTCGCATCCCACGCCATCGCATTGCTCCCGAAAAGTATTGCCACGCAGAAAACCCATGCAGGCTTCATGTCCTTGCTCCATGCAGTCAAGCGCAACTTGGTCGGACCCGCCCCCCGGTTCCTTACAGGCTTCAAGGCCTCGGGCGGAGCGGGTTACCATCTGATTCCATGGCTCGCGCAGAGTTCAGATTCTACGAGGAATTGAACGACTTCCTGGCCCCGGAGCGGCGGAAGCGGGATTTCTACTACGAGTGCGCCCGGGCCGCCACCGTCAAGAACGCCATCGAAGCCCTGGGCGTGCCCCACACCGAGGTGGAACTGATCCTGGTGAACGGGGAGTCGGTGGACTTCGACCACCTGCTGCGGGAGGGGGACCGGGTGGCGGTGTACCCCCGCTTCGAGTCCCTGGACGTGCGCCCGCTGCTGCGGGTGCGGCCGGAGCCGCTGCGGGTGGTGCGTTTCGTCGCCGATGCTCACCTCGGGGGGCTCGCCCGGCTGCTGCGCATGCTGGGCTTCGACACCCTCTACAGCAACGAACTGGACGACGAGGACATCGTGGACACCGCCAACCGCGAGGGGCGGGTGGTGCTCACCCGGGACCGGGAACTGCTGAAGCGGCGCGAGGTGAGCCACGGCTGTTATGTCCACGCCCTCAAGCCCAGGGAGCAGTTCGAGGAAGTGGTGGAGCGGCTGCAACTCGGTTCCGCCGCCCGGCCCCTCTCGCTGTGCCTGCATTGCAACCTGCCGCTGCGCCCGGCGGAAAAGGACCAGGTGCTTGAACGGCTTCCGCCGCGCATCGCCGAACTCTACGAGCGTTTCTGCACCTGCGAGGGCTGCGGCCGGGTGTTCTGGGAGGGCTCCCACTGGGACCGCATGCGCGGCTGGCTCAGGCGCACCGTGCCCGGGCTCCCGGGTTGAGCGATGGCCGCCGGCGCGCCGACAAGGGGCGCGCCATCCCGTCAACGGGTGATCAGTGGTGTCGCCGCCGGAGTGTCTGGTGGATTTCGTCCTTGAGGCGCAGGCGCTTCTTCTTCATGACCTCGAACTGGGTGTCCTCAAACGGCTTCTCGTTTTCCTCGATGTCCACAATGGCCGCGTTGAGAATTTCGTATTCCTCGCATAGCGTCGCCAGGCGCTGGTCGTGGGAGCGGAGTTCGTGGATCAGCGACGCATACTCCGGAAACTCGTGGTCGAGATCGTGCGGAAGGATCTGCATGGCGCCTCCATGGATGGGTTCGCGGGAAGGGATGGACTACCCGACGAAGAGCATAAACCGGCTTTTGGCGCCCGCCAAGCCGGGGCCGCGCCGGACGAATCTTGCGGGCGGGAACGGCGTCCGATACATATAAAATGGCAGTTGAGCGGCCCCGCCGGCTCTCTGAAGGTCGCCGCATCCGGCGGCCGCCTCCCCGGATCGAAAACCAATGACCGAGCATGAAGATGGCGCCATACGCATCCGCGGCGCCCGCCAGAACAACCTCAAGAACCTGGATCTGGACATCCCGCTCAATGAGTTGACGGTGGTGACCGGGGTCTCCGGTTCCGGGAAGTCGTCGCTGGTGTTCGACACCCTCTACGCCGAGGGCCAGCGCCGTTACGTGGAGACCTTCTCCCCTTACGCCCGCCAGTTCCTGGAGCGCATGGACAAGCCGCAGGTGGACGCCATTTCCGGCATCCCCCCGGCCATCGCCATCGACCAGACCAACCCGGTGCGCACTTCCCGCTCCACGGTGGGCACCATGACGGAGCTGAACGATCACCTGAAGCTGCTCTATGCCCGGGCCGCGCAGCTATTCTGCCGGGGCTGCGGGCGGCCGGTGCGGCGCGACTCCCCGGACACCATCCATGGCGCCCTGGTCGCCCGCGCGCGGGCGGCGGGCGACCCGCGCCTGGTGATTACCTTCCCCGTGAACGTCCCCGAGAACTTCTCCGAGCAGGAGGTGCTCGCGCTGCTGGAGGCCCAGGGCTACGGCCGCATCCACGCCCGTCAGGGAAGCCAGCTGGAGGTGGTGCAGGACCGCTTCCGCATGGGCTCGGTGGAGCGCCCGCGGGTGGTGGAGGCGCTGGAGGCCGCCATGAAGATCGGCCAGGGGCGGGTGAACGTGCACGTGGTGGACGAGACCACCCCGCCGGCTGCGCCGGCATCCCTCCTCGCCGAGGAGGGGAGAACAGATCTTCCCCCTCCTTCCCAAGAGCCTGCCCCCGACGCGATCGGGGGAGGGGTGGCTGCGTCAGCAGCCGGGGTGGTTGGCGGGGTGGTCTGGCGCTTCTCCGGCGACCTGCACTGCGCCGACTGCGACCTGCACTACCGCGAGCCCGTGCCCTCCGCCTTCTCCTTCAACTCGCCGGTGGGCGCCTGCGACACCTGCCGCGGATTCGGGCGCAGCATCGGCATCGACTACGGGCTGGTGGTCCCCGACGAGGGCAAGACCCTGCGCGGCGGCGCGGTGAAGCCCTGGCAGACCGAGAGCTACATCGAGTGCCAGGGCGACCTGATGAAGTTCGCCGCGCGGCGCGGCGTGCCGGTGGACCTGCCCTGGCGTGGACTCACCGAGGCGCAGCGGCGCTGGGTGCTGGAGGGCGACCCGGAGTGGGTGAGCTACGAGGACTCCTGGCCCAAGCACTGGTACGGGGTGAAGCATTTCTTCGCCTGGCTGGAGACCAAGGCCTACAAGATGCACATCCGCGTGCTCCTATCCCGCTATCGCGCCTACACACCCTGCGCGGCCTGCGGCGGCGCGCGCCTCAAGCCGGAATCCCTGCTGTGGCGCCTGGGCACCAAGCAGGATGCCGACGCGGCGCTGCGGCCCGCGTTGCGCCACCGGCCGGCGGGGGTCGGCTGGAGCGCGGAGCAGCTCGCCGCCCTGCCGGGGCTGTCCATCCACGACCTGATGCTGCTGCCGGTGTCGCGCTGCCGCGCCTTCTTCGAGTCGGTGACCCTTCCCGCGCCCCTGGACGAGGCGACGGAACTCCTGGTGGGTGAAATCCGCGCCCGGCTGCGCTACCTGGAGGACGTGGGTCTGGGCTACCTCACCCTGGACCGGCAGTCGCGCACCCTCTCCGGCGGCGAGGTCCAGCGCATCAACCTCACCACCGCCCTGGGCACCTCGCTGGTCAACACCCTGTTTGTGCTGGACGAGCCCTCCATCGGCCTGCACCCCCGGGACATGGGGCGGGTGATCGGCATCATGCAGCGGCTGCGGGACGCCGGGAACACCCTGGTGGTGGTGGAGCACGACCCCCAGATCATGTTCGCCGCCGACCGCATCCTCGATTTGGGCCCCGGCCCCGGCGAGCGCGGCGGCGAGGTGGTGTATTTCGGCCCCGCCGAAGCCATCGCCCGGGGCGGCGCCTCCCTCACCGCCGATTATCTTTCGGGGCGGCGCCGCGTCGACGCCGGCATCCCGCCCCGGCCGGTTGCCGCCGATGGGCCGCGCATCGAGGTGCGGGGCGCCGCCCAGCACAACCTCAAGGGCATTGACGTTGCCATCCCTTTGAACCGGCTGGTGTGCGTGACCGGCGTGTCGGGGTCGGGCAAGTCCACCCTGGTGCAGGACGTGCTCTACGCCGGCCTGCGCAAGCACAAGGGGAAGCCCACCGAGGCGCCGGGTGCGCACCGGGAAATTCTCGGCCATCGTCTGGTGGAGGAGGTGGCGCTGGTGGACCAGTCTCCCATAGGGCGCACCACCCGCTCCAATCCCGCCAGCTACGTCGGCGCCTTCGACGCCATTCGCGAGCTGTTTGCCCGGGAACCCCTGGCGAAGGAGCGGGGCTACGGCCCCGGCAGCTTCAGCTTCAACGCCGGCAACGGCCGCTGCCCCACCTGCGGCGGCAACGGCTTCGAGCATGTGGAGATGCAGTTCCTCTCCGACGTGTACCTGCGCTGCCCGGACTGCGACGGCCGCCGCTACCGCCCCGAGGTGCTGGAAGTGAAGCTCGCGCCGGATTCCGGCCCCGGGCGCAGCATCGCCGACGTGCTGGAGATGACGGTGTCGGAGGCGCTGGCGTATTTCGCCGGCCACGCGGAGGTGGCGCAGCGGCTGCAGCCCCTGGTGGACGTGGGCCTGGAGTACCTGCGCCTGGGCCAGCCGGTGCCCACCCTCTCGGGCGGCGAGGCGCAGCGCCTCAAGCTCGCCGGGCATCTCGCCGATGCGGGCGCGCGCCGCGGCGATACCGCGCTGCTGATCTTCGACGAGCCCACCACCGGGCTGCACTTCGACGACACCGCGAAGCTGCTGCGGGCGCTGCGCAAGCTCATCGCCGCCGGCCACTCGGTCGTGGTGATCGAGCACAACCTGGACGTGATCGGCGCCGCCGACTGGATCATCGACCTCGGCCCCGAGGGCGGCGACGCCGGCGGCGAGGTGGTGGTGGCGGGGACAGTGGAGGAGGTTAGGGGCTGCGCCGCTTCCCACACCGGCCGCGCGCTGCTGGAGTACGAGGCGGCGCTTGCAGCGCCTCGAGCGGCCGAGCCTCCCGCTCACCGCACACCGCTCACCGCTCCCGGCGTTTCAGCCATCCACATCCACAACGCCAGGGAGCACAACCTGAAGAACGTGGACCTGGCGATTCCGCGGGATGCCTTTACCGTGGTCACCGGCGTATCCGGCTCCGGCAAGTCCACCCTGGCCTTCGACATCGTGTTCGCGGAGGGCCAGCGCCGCTACCTGGAGTCCCTCAACGCCTACGCCCGGCAGTTCGTGCAGCCGGCTGCGCGTCCCGACGTGGACGCCATCTGGGGCATCCCGCCCACGGTGGCCATCGAGCAGCGCACCAGCCGCGGCGGGCGCAAGAGCACGGTGGGCACGCTCACCGAGATCCAGCACTTCCTGCGCCTGCTGTTCGTGAAGCTGGGCACCCAGCACTGTCCCGGGTGCGCGGTGCCCATAGAGCCCCAGAGCGAGGACGCCATCGTCGCCCGCCTCCTGCGCAGCCGCAGGGGGAGCCACATCGGCCTGCTGGCGCCGCTGGTGGTGTCGCGAAAGGGCTTCTACACCGACCTCGCGCAATGGGCGGCGGCGAAGGGCTACAGCCACCTGCGGGTGGACGGGCAG
>DASTHR010000075.1:0-10040 GCA_035718105.1 Burkholderiales bacterium | reverse complement strand
CGTCACCGAGGACGGCGCCGAGACCGACCTCGACCTCGGCCACTACGAGCGCTTCACGACGGCCAAGATGACGAGGCGCAACAACTTCACCACCGGCCAGATCTACGAGAGCGTGATCAAGAAGGAGCGGCGCGGCGATTACCTTGGTGGCACGGTTCAGGTGATTCCGCACATCACCGACGAGATCAAGCAGTGCATCAAGGCCGGCGCCGGCGAGGCCCAGGTGGCGATCGTGGAGATCGGCGGCACGGTGGGCGACATCGAGTCGCTGCCGTTCCTCGAGGCCATCCGGCAGATGGCCCTGGAACTGGGCAAGCAGAACACCTGCTTCATGCACCTCACCCTGGTGCCCTATATCGCCTCCGCCGGCGAGGTGAAGACCAAGCCCACCCAGCACTCGGTGAAGGAGCTGCGGGAGATCGGCATCCAGCCGGACATCCTGCTTTGCCGGGGCGACCGCCCCCTGCCCGACGGCGAGCGGCGCAAGATCGCGCTGTTCACCAACGTTCCCCCGGAGGCCGTGATCTCGGCGGTGGACTGCGACAGCATCTACAAGATTCCCGCCATGCTGCACCAGCAGCTGCTGGACGAGATCGTGTGCCACAAGCTGGGCATCCTGGCCCGTTCCGCCGACCTGTCGGTGTGGAACAGGCTGGTGGATGCCCTGGAGCACCCGGAGCACGAGGTGCACGTGGCCATGGTCGGCAAGTACGTGGACCTGACGGAGTCCTACAAGTCACTGTCCGAGGCGCTGATCCACGCCGGCATGCACACCCGCAGCAAGGTGCGCATCCACTACATGGACTCCGAGAGCGTGGAGCGTGAAGGCACCGACTGCCTGAAGGGCATGCATGCCATCCTGGTGCCCGGCGGCTTCGGCAAGCGGGGCGTGGAAGGCAAGATCCGGGCGATCCGCCACGCCCGCGAGAACAACATCCCGTACCTGGGCATCTGCCTGGGCATGCAGCTCGCCATCGTCGAGTTCGCGCGCCACCAGGCGGGGATGGCCGGCGCCCAGAGCACTGAATTCGATCCCCAGACGCCCTACCCGGTGGTGGCGCTGATCACGGAGTGGCGCACCCGCGAGGGCCATGTCGAGACCCGCAGCGAGGTCTCGGACCTGGGCGGCACCATGCGCCTGGGCGGCCAGGAGTGCGCGCTCAAGCCCGGTTCGCTGGCGCGGCAGATCTACGGCGCGGACAAGATCGTCGAGCGCCACCGGCACCGCTATGAGGTGAACAATGGCCTGTTGCCGAAGCTGGAGCAGGCCGGGCTGCGGGTTTCGGGATTGTCCGCAAACGAGGACCAGCTGTGCGAGATGATCGAGCTGCCGGACCATCCCTGGTTCGTCGGCTGCCAGTTCCACCCGGAGTTCACCTCCAATCCGCGCTGGGGACATCCGCTGTTCAGGGCCTTCATCCTCGCCGGCATTGCCTGCTCCCAGGCCAGCCAGGGCACCGAGAGCGCCGCGGTGGGGCGGCTGCAGAACATTGCCTGAGGTTGGCCACGCCGCCGGCAGGGACGACCGATGAAGTTGTGCGGCTTTGAAGCCGGCCTCGACCGGCCCTTGTTCCTCATAGCGGGCCCCTGCGTCATCGAGTCCAGGGAAATGGCCCTGGAGACCGCGGGGAAGCTGAAGGAAATCTGCGCCGGGCTCGGCCTTCCCTTCATCTACAAGTCCTCCTACGACAAGGCGAACCGCAGCTCCGGGAAGTCGTTCCGTGGCCTGGGGATGGAGCGGGGGCTGGCGATCCTGGCGGAAGTGAGGCAGAAGATCGGCGTGCCGGTGCTTACCGACATCCATGACAGCGCCGAGATCGCCGACGCGGCGGCAGTCGCGGACGTGCTGCAGACGCCCGCCTTCCTTTGCCGGCAGACGGATTTCATCATGGCCGCCGCATCGGCGGGCCGGCCGGTGAACATCAAGAAGGGACAATTCCTTTCGCCCTGGGACATGAAGAACGTGGTGGACAAGGCGCGGGCCGCCAGCGGCCAGGACAATATCCTTGTGTGCGAGCGGGGCGCGTCCTTCGGCTACAACAACCTGGTCTCCGACATGCGCTCCCTGGCGGTGATGCGCGACACCGGCTGCCCGGTGGTGTTCGACGCCACCCATTCGGTGCAGCTTCCCGGGGGGCAGGGGGAGCGCAGCGGGGGGCAGCGCGAGTTCGTGCCGGTGCTGGCGCGGGCGGCGGTGGCGGCGGGCGTCGCCGGGTTGTTCATGGAGACCCATCCGGACCCGGCGCGTGCCCTCTCGGACGGCCCCAATGCCTGGCCGCTGCCCCTGATGGAGAACCTGCTGGCCACCCTGGTGGAGCTGGACCGGCTGGTGAAGAAGCGCGGGTTCGCCGAGCTAGGACTGGGCGGCTCCACGTCCTGAGATTTCAACGAAAACCAAGAGGAAAACCCATGAGTGCGATCGTCGATGTCATTGCGCGGGAGATCATCGATTCCCGGGGCAACCCCACGGTGGAAGCCGACGTGCTTCTGGAGTCCGGGGTGCTGGGCCGGGCGGCCGTCCCCTCCGGCGCCTCCACCGGCACCCGCGAGGCGGTGGAACTGCGCGACGGCGACAAGCAGCGCTACCTTGGCAAGGGCGTGCTCAAGGCGGTGGAGCACGTGAACACCGAGATTTCCGAAGCCATCATGGGCCTGGACGCCGTGGAGCAGAGCTTCGTGGACCAGACCCTGATCGACCTCGACGGCACCGACAACAAGTCGCGGCTGGGGGCCAACGCCATCCTCGCGGTGTCCATGGCGGTGGCCAAGGCGGCGGCGGAAGAAGCCGGGCTGCCGCTGTACCGCTACCTGGGGGGCGCGGGACGCATGTCCCTGCCGGTGCCCATGATGAACGTGATCAACGGCGGTGCCCACGCCAACAACAGCCTCGACCTGCAGGAGTTCATGATCCTGCCGGTGGGGGCGCAGAGCTTCCGCGAGGCTCTGCGCTGCGGCGCGGAAGTGTTCCATGCCCTGCGCAAGCTGCTGGACGAGCGCGGCATGTCCACCACGGTCGGCGACGAGGGCGGCTTCGCGCCCAGCCTGAACGGCAACGAGGCGGCTCTGGGGCTCATCATGGAGGCCATAGGCAAGGCGGGATACCTGCCGGGCTCCGACGTCATGCTGGGCCTGGATTGCGCCGCCTCCGAGTTCCACCGCGACGGCGGCTACCACCTGGAGTCCGAGGGCAGGGTGCTTTCCTCCGCCGAGTTCACCGATTATCTGGCGGGCTGGACCGAGAAGTATCCCATCCTCACCATCGAGGACGGCATGGCGGAGCAGGACTGGGAGGGCTGGAAGACGCTCACCCGGCGTCTGGGCAGGAGCACCCAGCTCGTGGGCGACGACATCTTCGTCACCAACACCAAGATCCTGCGCGAGGGCATCAAGCAGGGGGTGGCCAACTCCATCCTCATCAAGGTGAATCAGATCGGCACCCTCACGGAGACCCTGGCGGCCATCGAGATGGCCAAGCGCGCCGGCTACACGGCGGTGATCTCCCACCGCTCCGGAGAAACCGAGGACACGACCATCGCCGACATCGCCGTGGCCACCAATGCGATGCAGATCAAGACCGGCTCGCTGTCGCGCTCCGACCGCCTCGCCAAGTACAACCAGCTGCTGCGCATCGAGGAGGACCTCGGCGACAGCGCGAGCTACGCCGGGAACGAGGCCTTCTACCAGCTCAAGTGAAGGGCACAGGGTGAAGGGTGAGGCCCCTCACCGGACCTTCCCCCCGCAGCAGAGGCAGGGGAGGCTGGAGACGCAGTACTTGCGGCCTGCGACATGAGGCCCGTCACCCTGGTGCTGGCTGCGCTGGTGGTCCTGCTGCAGTATCCGCTGTGGCTGGGCAAGGGCAGCTGGCTCAGGGCCTGGGAGGTGGACCGGCAGCTCGCCGAGCAGCAACGGGTCAACCAGACGCTGATGGTCCGCAACCTCGCCCTGGAGGCGGAGGTGCGAGACCTCAAGGAGGGCCTGGACGCCGTGGAGGAACGCGCCCGCAACGAACTCGGCATGATCCGCCAGGACGAGGTGTTCTTCCAGATACTGGACGGCGCCGCGCCGTCCGGGGCCGCTCCCTGATCAGTCGGCCACAACGGCGAGGGCCCCTTGGCGGGGGGCAAGCAGTGCCTGCCGCGCGGAGGCGCGGGCCAGCATCTGTTCCCAGACTTTCGCGGGGTCGGTGCGGAAAATGGTGTCCGGATCAGCACGCACCATGTGCCAGTCGCCGCGGGCCATCTCGTGCGCCAGCTGGCCCGTGCCCCACCCCGAGTAACCGGCGTAGATTCGCAGGTCCTGCGCAGGGACGGGCCGCTGCAGAAGCTCGGCCAGCAGGTCCTGCTTGAAGCTCATGTAGACGTTCTCGAGAACCTTGAGCGAATCCCTCGGGCGGGCATCCGCGCGAAACACGAACACCAGCATTCGGGTTGATACCGGGCCGCCGAAGAACAGAGTGTCGGGCAGGCCCCGGAGCTTTTCATTCCCGGGAAACACCTCCGCAAGGGTCAGCCGCGTGGGGCGGTTGATGATCACCCCCACGGGGCTGCCGCCGGCGTGCTGGGTCACCAGCACCACGGATTCGCGGAAGTTGGGGTCGTTGAGCTGCGGTTTCGCCACCAGGAAGACGCCGCTGGCGGTCTCGTCCTGGGCCGGGGATGGCGCCGGGGCGGCGAACCACAGCGCCGCGGACAGCGTGAGCAGCAGCCTCAGGCCCCTCACTGCCCTCATTTCTTCGGTTTCTCCTCCACCAGGACCACCGAGGTCTGGCTGCCGAAGCTGAACGCCTCCTCCACCCTGCCGGTGACGCGGATATGCTCGCCCTGCTTCGGAAGGGGGCGTTCCGTCATGACCCGTATGCTCCCCGTCCTGTCGGTCACGGTGTAGTACTTGAGGGCGCCCAGGCCGAAGGTATCCCGGACGTCGCCGCTCACGGTCACGGTCTGGTCGGCGTATTTCCTGGGATTGTCCAGGATGCTGCCGATGTCGGTCGCGGGACTGCATGCGGCGAGGACGAGCAGCAGGGCCGCCGTCGCCCGGCGTGGGACGCGGGTGTTCATCTCTCTCCCTCCATTGAGGCGGGCTCCCGCGCCCGCAGGAACTCGTGGTACTGCTCGTGCGGCAGCGGCTTGCTCAGGTAGTAGCCCTGGAGCACGTCGCATCCCAGTTCCCGGAGCCGTTCCGCGGCCTCCCGGGTTTCCACGCCTTCGGCGACCACGTGCATCTCCAGGCCGTGGGCCAGCTCGATCATGGAATGAACCAGCTTCTCGTCCCTGCGGCTGGCGAGCATGTCGCGCACGAAGCGCATGTCGATCTTGAGCTCGTCCAGGGGCAGCTCCTTCAGCCTGGCCATGGAAGAGTAACCGGTCCCGAAATCGTCCATTGCCAGCTTGAGACCGAGACCCTTCAGCGTGTTCAGCGCCTCGATGGAACCCGGGCTGTCCTCCATCATCGCGGTCTCGGTCAGCTCGAGGATGAGGTTGCGCGCAGGAACGTCCCACAGGCGCAGCGCCCGGGAAATCAGGGCCGGCAGTTCGGGCTCGGCCAGGTTCTGGATGGAGATGTTCACGCTCACGGAGACGTCCAGGCCCTGCTTGAGGAGTTCGCTGCACTGGCGCACCGCCGCGTTGCAGACCCAGGCGGTGAGCGGGCGGATCAGCCCGGTGCGCTCGGCCACCAGCACCACCTTGTCCGGGGAGATGAAGCCCTTGCCCGGGCGGTTCCAGCGCAACAGCGCCTCGGAGCCCATGACGCGCCCGCTCCGCACGTCGAGCAGCGGCTGGAAATACAGCACCAGCTCGTTTTCCTCGATGGCGTGCAGCAGCTCCGACTGCAGCTCGTAGTAGAGCCGCTCCAGGCCGCTCAGTTTCTCGTCATAGTAGGCGACGCGGTCCTGGTGGCGGCGGGCGCCGTGCATGGCGAGGTTGGACTCCCGCAGCAGCGTGGACGGAGCCGGGTCGGCGCCGCGACGGAAGGAAACGCCGATCAGCGGCAGGGGATAGATCTGGTGGCCGCCCACCACCGCTGGCTCCTCGAGCGTGCGCTGCACCTTGCCCACGGCAAGCCTGAGGTGTCCGGGGCTGGGAAGCGCGGGGAACAGGCAGGCCAGCTCGGTGCGGCTCACCTCCCCGATGAGGTCCCCGTCGGGCAGCGCGTCGCGCAGGCGCAAGGCCAGCGTGCGCAGGATCTGATCGCCGACCTCGTAGCCATAGGAACCGTCCACCCGGGAGATGAATTCGAGATTGATGACCGCCAGCCCGAGCACGCCTTCCCCGCGATCGCGGGACGCTTCCTCGCCCAGCCGTTCGAGAAAGGTGGAATAGCCCAGGAACTGTGCCATGGCGGGCTGCGGAAATCCCTCAGGGGCGGTCCGCCGCGGCGGCGCTCACAGGTAATACTCCGCCGGGTTGATGCCGAAAGCGCCCCGTTGCAGCCCCTGGGCAATGGCAACCTCGGGACCGCCTGCCCGCGTGGCGGCGCCCAGGTCGAGCATGAGCGGTTCGCGCAGGCGCTGCTTGCGCGGGTCGAGCAGGGCCATGACCCGGGGCTTGAGGCGGTGGACACGGTTGTTCGACATCACCACGGCCACCTCGCCGGTGTTCAACTCCACCAGGCTGCCCACCGGATACATCCCGATGCACTGGATGAACTCCTCGATCAGGTCCTCCTGGAACAGGCGGGCCTTCCACTCCTCGAGCACCCGGAGCGCGGCGCTGGGGGCCAGCGCCGGGGCGAAGGGCTGCTGGGTGGTGAGATCCTCGTAGCAGTCGGCGATTCCGGCAATCTTGCCGTAGATTCCGATCTGCGGCCCGCGCAGGCCCCGCGGGTATCCGCTGCCGTCCTGGCGCTCGTGATGGGTGAGCACCATGTCCAGAAGCGCCCGGGGCACCCACTGGGACTTTGCCAGGATGTCCATCGAGTGCTGGACATGGGTCTTCATCAGCTTGTGTTCTTCCCCGCTCAGCGGGCCGCGCTTGGCGAGCAGGCCGTGGGGCAGGCGGGTCTTGCCGACGTCAAGCAGGAGGCCGCCCATGCCCATGGTCTGCAGCTCCGCCTTGGGAAAACCAAGATGGCGCCCGAAGGCGAGCACGTAGATGGCAACGTCCAGCGCCCGGCCATAGCTCTCGTTGTCCGCCTCGCGAAGCTTGGTGAGCAGGAACAGGGCATCGGGGTTGCGGATGATGCTGTCGGTCATGTTCTCGACCGCCTCGCTCAGGCGCTCGCGGTCGAGCACGCGGTCGCTGCGGATATCCTGCTCCAGGTTCGTCAGGAGATCGCGGATGTTGGCGCGGATCTCCTTGGCCGGACCCAGTTCCTGCTCCACCGTCGCCGTGTCCTTGTATTCCACGGCGTTGGGGTGGCGGTATCGGGGGGCCTTGAGGTGATCAGGAGCGATGCTGTTTCCGGAGCCGGCTCGCAGGCGAGCTGCCACGTCCCGCTGGCTCTTTTCCGGATCGACGTAGACGAACCTGCAATAGCGCGCGAGCTCCTCGATTTCCCCGGCGCCACTGATATAAACGCCCTGCAGCAGGTAGGGGGTCTCCAGCCAGGGACGGTCGAGTTCGCACACGAACATGCCGGGCTTGAGTTCGTGGATTGCGACCTTGATCTTGTTCACGCGTGGAGTCGGGGAAGCGGAAGGCGGAATGCCCTCTTTCAGGGCAGCAAGCATGATAGCCCCTGACCCATGGTCAGGCAATAAAGCCGACGGGGCAGGGGAGTCGGCATTCCGCGCGACGAAAAAAATCGGGCACCTTGCGGTGCCCACTTTCTGTTTTCTGGCTCCCCGACCAGGGCTCGAACCTGGGACCTGCGGATTAACAGTCCGTCGCTCTACCGACTGAGCTATCGGGGAATTTTGAGGGAGCTAATGGTAGCGGCTCGTGCCTTTGGGGTCAATGCGAACAGAGGGTGCCGCGGGTCTCGCTCCCTTCCCGCAAGACGCGCAAACGCGGGGCCGCAACGGGATCCGCCGGCGAAGCGGCTTCGAGTGTGTGGAGCCGTGGGCGCGCGGGTCGGACCAGGGCAAAAAAAAGCGCGGAACGAGTCCGCGCTTGAGTGATTCACCCCAAGGAGAGGGTGTGTGGAGACGACAACATGAAACCGTTACGTTACCTCTGGGCCGCCTGCTGCTCGAGGAGGCGGGCTTCCCGTGCCGGAACCTCCCGGGGCAGGCGCCGATTGGCGTGCTCCGCCGCTTCCCAAGGCTCAAGGCCTTCCTCGATGGCGCTCCAGTAGAGCTGCTTCCATGCGAAGGTCGGATCGGGCTTGTCCATGAACTCCAAACTCCTGCCGAGCTACCGTGTCGAGTTGATATAAAGCAACCCATGTGCCAGGTTCTGCAGCAGGAACGATATTCTTTAAAATTCTGATATTTATCAGAAGGCCGGGGGAGTGCCCGGTGCCCGTTGGGGGGATTTTTTTCTCAGATGTGAAAAATCTCTCCTGCCGCTTCTCGGAATCGGTGTGCCCCCGGGGACCATTCCCACCGTCTGTGGCCTTGGGCCGACGCGGCGGGCGGGGCAGGAAATCTACGCGGTGGCGGCGAAAACATCCGCGAACCGGCGACAGAAAAACAAAGGGGGGCTTGCGCCCCCCGAATCGTAGTGCTCCGTTTATTGTTTTCCCCAAATCGGGGCGGGCGGGGCGCCGGTCGCGCCCCGCCCGTCCATCTTTACTCCACCCGCAGGATGTTCCAGTTGCCCGCCCCGAGGCCGGCCGCGGCCGTATCCCGGATCAGGTAGTCGCCGGTCACCCCGAAGGCGCCGCCCGCGGAGGGCAGAAGGAACAGCCAGTGGTGGCTGCCCATCAGGCTCTCCTGGGCGCCCAGGTACATCTGCATCGGGTTGTCGCCGATGCGCACCGAGCCCACGCCGCCCAGGGGCTGGCCGCCGGCCTGCACCGGGAAGCCCTGGGCGTCGAGGTTGGACGCGAGGTACGGATCGCGGGCCCACACGTGGCCGTGGATCTGCTGCGTCACCGCCCGGTTCGACGAGTTGGGCACCAGCGAGTGCAGCCGCACCGGGGTGCCGGCCGCCGCCACCCAGATCGGGGTCTGCGGATCGGCGCCGCCCGTGAGCACGTTGCTGAACAGGTCGCCCTGGTTCTGCACCGAGCCGAAGCAGGTGCGGTCCGCCGGGTTCGCGGCCTTGGGCGCCGTGATCGCCGGCGAGCACTCCGCGCCACCGGCTGCCGACAGCGGCGGGATGCCGAAGCGGAAGAAGGTGGGTTCGGTCTTGTAGTTGTGGGTGCCCACGACCGTGTGCGGCGGATTCTCCGGAATGCCCGGGCCCTCCTCCGACTCGTTCTGCACTGCGGCGCCCGAGGCGTAGCGGGTGTTCGCCATCTTGGTCTGCATGCTGGCGAAGTCCCGGTAGTTCGGGGTCACCACCTGGAACTGGCCCAGGAGCTGGGTCGGCACGTTGGTGATGTCCGCGGTCGCGCGGGTGCCCGGGAAGGGGAAGCTGATGGTCGCGCCCGCGGGCTCGATGATCGCCGCGCCATACAGGCCCTTCTGCGGCTGCTTGACGCGGTCGGCGGGCAGGATGTTGCTCGAGCCGAACTCCACCGGGGTGGCGACGACGCGCACCTGGTCGGGCTGGTTGGCGTTGCCCTGGCGCATCAGCGGACCCGGAGAGAGGTCGCCCGCGTAGTAGCTGTACACCGCACTGCCCCCGCCCGGGGCCGCGGTCTGCGTCGCGTTGGCGCCCACGTTGGTGCCGTCGGAGCGGGTCACGTCGAACTCCACCAGTTGCAGGTGGAAGCCCACGTTGCTCGACGGCCGCACGTGGTTGACGCCGAACACCGTCGAGCCCTCGACGTTCCTGCGGTCACGCTTGGCGGCGTGGCGCATGTCGTTGTAGTTCGGCAGGTCCGGGGCGAGCCGGTCGGCGGGCAGCAGGTTGGTCAGGTTCACCGTCACGCAGTCGCCGGCGTTGAAACGCAGCACCAGCGGCTCGATCGGGGTGTTGGGACGGAGCCCGCGCACCACGGCCGGCGTCACGATGTTGCCCGTGAGCGGATCAACCACGGCAGGGGTGAAG
>DASTHR010000074.1:0-9564 GCA_035718105.1 Burkholderiales bacterium | reverse complement strand
TCACAGTACGCGGGCCACATGCTCACCACCGCCGACGGGCAGAGGCTGTCGCTCAACGGCCTGTTGCTGGAACCGGGCTACGCGCTGACTTCGGCGCCGGGAGGGGCGATGTCTGACAGCGGACGCGTCGTCAGCGTGGCCCGCAATCCGGCGGGAATCTGGAATGTTGTCAGGCTCGACCCCGCCACATCAGCGTATCCGCCGCCGGACCCGGTGGTGCTCACGGGAACGGCGCATCCCGCGACCGCCACTGCTCCTTGGGTTGCCATCTCGCTCACATGGACGGCGTCGCCGACGGCGACGGCCTATGTCGTGGAGCGCAAGGGGCCCACGGATGCCGCGTTCGTCGCGCTGACCCCGGCGAGCGGTACGATCCAGACGAAATATGACGACACCGCCATTGCTCCGCAGACCTCCTACACCTATCGGGTGTTGGCGATCGGGCTGGGGGGCACCGGAGATCCGTCGAACGAAGTGACGGTCCTGTCGCCGCCGGCGATGGACACCGTACCGCCGGTGGCGCGCATCACTTCCCCGACGAACGGCGCGGTGGTCAGCGGACCTGTCACCGTGAGCGCCACGGCAAGCGACAACGTGGGGTTGCGCGGCTTCGAGATCCATTACCAGCCGAACTCGGGCTCCGAGGTGCTCTGCGGCAAGGCCTATACGGACCTCAAACTGTCGGACACGCTCTCCTGCACGTGGGACCCGCGCTATCTTCCGGCGGGGACAACCGCGACGTTGACCGCGTTTGCCTACGATGATCTCGGCAATTACGTAATGAGTCCCATCAGCGTGACGTACAACCTGGCGGCGGACACGACTCAACCTCCGGCCGTCGCGGACACGACCGCGCCGAAGGTCACCATCCTGGAGCCGGCAAACAACGCGACCGTCAGCGGGATCGTGACCGTGCGGGCGTCGGGTCAGGACAACGTGGGCGTTGTGCTGATGGAAATTCTCGACTCGTCCGGAAAAGTCCTGGCGAGCAGTGCGCAGACCGGCAGCATCACCTATCTCTGGGACACCTCCAGGCTGACCAAGCGCCAGACGCTGACCGTTCGCGCCCGGGACGCCGCCGGGAACATCGGCAGCGCAAAAGTGACCGTGCGTATCGGACGCTGAACAGCAGCTCCCGGGGCGCGCCCTCGCCGACGGACGAGGCGCCCCGGGATTTTTTTGTCGGTATCCGGGTGATCCTGCACATGCTTTCGGGGGCATCGGGCTCCAGCCGCGTGCCAAAGCAGTAGGCCCTGTCGCGCCGGGGGGCGATGACACTCGTGGAAATCCGACTCCGCCAGCAGCGTTCAGCGCCTTGGAAAAGGGCGTTGCACCGTCCCCAGCCAGCGATCCCCTGAAAATCATGGTGGCACGTTCATGGCATGACCGGCTTCCGGAACCGGGGCGGGTGGCGATACTTTCCGGCGTTGTCTATCGCCAGGATCGTCCGGTCCGCGACGTCGCAGCGGCCGATGGACAGACACCCCGCAGTGACCGGACTCGTGGTGGAGCAGGGCAGTTGCCGCCATCGATGGCGCCGTCCTACCGGCCCGGGCAGGGGCCGATTCCCGGCGAACTATCCGGATATCTCGAAGGGGATTCCGGTTCTCCTGGAAATTTCGAGCAGGTCGTCCACCACCGCCCGCAGCAGCGGAATCCCGTGCCGGCTCCGGTCCGCTTCGGCTTCCCTCTCGGGGTCGCCGGGGATCAGCGGCCCGGCGGTTCCCGCGGCGGGGCGGGTGGCGCGCAGGACGCGGACCCATTCGTCTATCTGCCGCCTGAACTCGTTTGCGTCGATGAAGCCATCGATCTGCAGTGCGCCGAAAAAGTGGCCGATGCCTTTGCCGACGCTGCGAGGCGGGCTTTCCATGCGCAGGGTGAAGGGCGGGGCGAATGGCCCCCAATTCGCTCCGCTGAGGACGCAGGAAAGGATATCCACCATCGCCGCCAGGCAGTAGCCCTTGTGCCCGCCCAGGGCGCGCTCGGAGCCGAGGGGCAACTGCGCGCCGCCTTCGATCATGTCCTGGGGGTTCGTCGTCTCCTGGCCCTGCCGGTCGACGACCCACCCTTTGGGTATCGCGGCATGTTCCCGCAGGGCGATCTCGATCTTCCCGTAGGCGACGACGCTGGTGGCCATGTCGATGACGATGGGCGGTTCCTCGCAGCCGGGAAACGCGATGGCAACAGGGTTCGTGCCCAGCATCCTTTCCGCCCCCCAGAGCGGCGCCACCAGCTTGGTCGAGTTGCACATCGCCCAGCCAATGAGATTTCGCTTCAGCGCCTGCAAGGGATAATAGCCCGCAATGCCGAAGTGGTTGCTGTTGCAGACGCTGACGCAACCGGACCCGTGCTTCTCCGCCTTCTCCATCGCGATCTCGTTTGCGGTTGGCGCCACCACCAGACCCAGGCCATTGTCGCCATCCACCGTGGCGACGCTGTGTCGTTCACGGATGATCCTTATGTTGGGCCTGGGATTGATTCTGCCCGCGGCGAGCATATCGAAATAGCTCCGCAGCCGGGCCACGCCGTGAGAATCAATTCCGCGCAGGTCGCTGGTTGACAGCACGTCGGCGGCGCGCAGGGCGCTGGCTTCGGGAATTCCGAGGTGCATGAACACCGCCGCGCAGAACTGTTTCAGATGGTCCGCGGCAAAACGCTGGATTGGCTGTGTGTTTGCCATGATGGAAATGGACCGGGGCGCGGCGCGACTCGGTCGAAGCCTAGTAAATGGATGGCCTGATGGTCAACGCGCCGCGGGAAAAATCAGGGGCGTCCGCTCCGACTTCGAAGGAGTCGCCGGGGCCCGATTTCTCGGCAGTCGAAGTCGCACGAAGGCGCGTTGCCCGGGCCTCGCAATCGTCGCGGGGCTCATGCGCCAACCGATTCAACCGTTGCGTCGAGGTGGCAAGAGGCCTTCAGGGAGTTGGTGATCAGGCAAGCCTGCTCGGCCTTCTCCATCAGGCGCCGAGCCTGTTCCTCGGGCGTTCCCGGCGGCACCTGCAGCCGGGCCCGGACCCGAAAGGCGGTAAAGCGGGTGGCGCGCTCGATGCGGTCGAGCGTTCCCTCCACCTCGCACCACAGCGCGAGCCAGGGCAGCTTCGCGGCCCGGGCGACGGCGCGGAAGGTCAGCGCGTAGCAGTCGGCCACCGCGGCTACCAGCAGCGTCTCGGGCGACCAGCGATCGCCGGGGCCGTCGAACTCCTCGGGTGCATCGGAGGGGAGGGAGGGAAGCCTCTCGCCGTCCAGGACGACGTCGCCTTCCGCGCGACATGTGGCGGAAACCGTGTAGCGATGGGGCAGAGGGTGCATGATGTCTATCCGATCTCGGCCTGATGTTTCAGGACAGTCAACAATTATTCGGCCCCGTGGCGGTGGCACGCTTACAAAGTGGCGTGCTCATGATTCCCACGGGCGCCGCCCGGGAAACCGATGCGGCGAAGCACCCGTGCAATGGTTACGCCAGCGACGAAGCCGCCAGCATCCTGCGCGACGCCAACAGTGCGTCGGGAATAATGCGGTGTGCCCGGGGCACTCCCTGGCCGCTCCATCCTCCGGCGTGCGCCGCGGGTCCTCTTGCTCACCGCGAAGCAGGGGGCCTGGGTCAGCGGCACCATTGCCTCTCGCAGGGCACGCCATCGTTGTTGCCGTCCATTTTCACCCCCGGGCAGTGCATCAGGAAGTAAGTCGCTTCGGCGCAGGAAGTCATCTGCGAGCAATAGATCCGGCCATCGCAGCGGAACGACGCCGATGGGTTCCGATTCGCCTGGGAATCCCCCGGGGACGCCCAGGGGGAAGCTTCCGAGTCCGGTGCATTGAAATTTTCCGCCCGATAATCCTGGTATCGGGAGTACGCCTGCCAGCCCATCACGGCGACAAAGGCGACAAGTACGACATTCTTCATGAGGTCTCGGTGTGATGGCCGGGGCGGGAGCCTGGCGTTTTCTCGGATGGGGACCGGATGCGTGCGCCATGACCATTATATCAACGGCGAAATCCAAATGGGCCGGGGCAGGAACCTGGCTGGGTTAGAATCAACTTATGAATGACGAGCGTTTCATGCGCGAGGCCCTGGCCCTGGCCGAGCGCGGCCGCGCGGGGGGGGAGGTGCCGGTGGGGGCCGTGGTGGTGAAGGACGGCGAGATCATCGGTCGCGGCTACAACTGCCCTATCACCGCGTCCGACCCGACGGCGCACGCCGAGATCCGCGCCATGCGGGAGGCCGGGCAGCGCTTGGGCAATTACCGGCTGCCGGGCTGCGAGCTGTACGTGACGCTGGAACCCTGTGCCATGTGTGCTGGGGCGATGATGCACGCGCGCATCGCGCGGGTGGTGTACGGCGCGCCTGACCCCAAGACCGGCGCCTGCGGCAGCGTGGTGGACCTGTTTGGCGACCCGCGGCTCAATTTCCACGCCGAGGTGAAGGGGGGGGTTCTGGCACAGGAGTGCGGCGAAATGCTGAAGGAGTTTTTCCTGGCAAAGCGCAGGGCGGCGGTGTGAAGATACGCATCAGCATCGCCTCCCAGAGCCTGGATCTGCTGGACGACGCTGGCACGCTATTGAATCGCTACCCGGTGTCCACCGCCCGCAACGGGGTCGGGGAAATCGCCGGCAGCTTCCGCACGCCCCGGGGCCGGCACGTGATCCGCGCCAAGGTGGGTGCCGGAGCGCCTCCCAACACGGTGTTCGTGAACCGCCGTCCCACCGGGGAGGTATGGAGCCCGGAACTGGCCGCGCAATTCCCGAAGCGGGACTGGATCCTGACCCGCATCCTGTGGCTCTCCGGCTGCGAGCCGGGGTTCAATCGCCTGGGCGACCGGGACACCATGCGCCGTTTCATCTACATCCACGGCACCCCGGACACGGTGGAACTCGGCAAGCCCGGTTCCATCGGCTGCATTCGCATGCGCAACAGCGACCTTATCGAGCTGTTCGAGCGGGTGCCGGTACGCACAGAGGTGGAGATCACCGAGGAGGCTTGACCACCCAGTCGGCCTGCGGCCGCCACCCGTCCTTGGCAGAAGGGGAGAGCAGAGCGGCGCGTCGTTGTGCCTCGCAGCGGAATCCGGTAGATTGGCCGCCTTTTCGGCCCAGGAGCATCCCAGCATGAGACTCAGCAACAAGGTGGCGATCATCACCGGCGCCGGGCGCGGCATCGGCCAGGCGGCGGCGCTGCGCTTCGCCCGGGAAGGGGCGAGGGTGGCGGTGTGCGACCGGGACAAGGCGGGTGTGAGCGACACCGTGGCGCTGATCCAGGAACAGGGGGGTGAGGCGGCCGGTTTCGATCTGGACGTCACCGACAAGGCCGGCGTGGAGCGGATGGTGGACTCCGTGGTGGTGCGCTGGAACCGCATCGACGCCCTGGTGAACAATGCGGGAGTGGTGATGGACGCCCAGCTCAAGGACATGAGCGAGGAGCAGTTCGACCGCGTCATCGCCATCAACCTCAAGGGCAGCTACAACATGGCCCGGGCGGTGGTGCCGGTGATGCTGCGCCAGGGTTCCGGAGCCATCATCAACACCGCCTCCATCGCCGGCGTTTACGGCAATTTCGGCCAGACCAACTATGCGGCGTCCAAGGCCGGGGTAATAGGGATGGCGCTCACCTGGGCCAGGGAACTCGGGCGCAAGGGGATCCGCTGCAATGCGGTGGCGCCGGGCCTGATCGAGACCCCCATCACGGCGTCGATTCCCGAGAAGGTGATGGACGCGATGAAACAGAAGATCCCCCTGGGGCGTCCCGGCAAGCCGGAAGAGATCGCCGCCGTATATGTCTTCCTCGCTTCCGAGGAGGCTTCCTACGTCAATGGCGCGGTGATCGAAGTCTCCGGGGGAATGACGCTTTGAAGCGGCTGCGCGCCGCGGCGCCCTTGTCCCGGATTCGCTGAGGCCTCGCCGTACTTCCTGCGCTGACCTGGCCACCGCTGGGCGGCCTCCCGCATCCGGGGTTGCTCGTGACTACTTCTGCGGGTACTGCGCCTCGCCGACGGAGATCTTGAGCCGTCCCACCCAGTTCACCATCGGCAGCAGGTCGGCCAGCGTGTCGCCCTCCAGCATGGTGATGTGGGTGGCGTCGGCCGGCACCTGCCCGAAGGTGGGGTCCACTGGCAGCCAGGCGCCGTCCACCAGGCTCTCGTTCCAGGCGTGGTAGAGAAAGCCCTGGAACTCCTCCAGGTACACGAGGCCGCTTACCACCCGCGTGGGGATGCCGACGGAGCGGGCCAGTGCTGCGTAGAGCCAGGCGTGCCCCTGGCATTCGGCCCTGCGGCTCTGGAGGACATCGAGGGCGGAGAACACATCCACCGCCTCGCGCCGGATGTTGGCCTGGATCCAGTCCACCAGCGCCCTGACTCGCCCCAGGTCCGACGCCTCGGTCGCGGTGATGCGGGCGGCCAGCGCCCGGATCGTGGGGTCGTTGGACTGCACGTTGAGGCTGGGCCGGAGCGCGGTCGGCCCGGCTTCCTGCCTGCTCCCGGTCACCGAAGGGGGATCGGACCGCGGCCGGCGGATTTCGCAGCGCGTGGCATTGTCGTCTTGGGCGCAGGACTGGCCGGCGCCGGAAGCGAGTGCCGTGCCCTGGGGCAGGCCCCGGATTTCCACCTGGAGCGCCGAGACTTCGCGGGGGCGCTCCAGGGGACGGTCGGGGCGGATGCGGCTGAACTCCACCAGCGCCTCCTCCTTGTTGAGGCTGGCGGCCGCCAGGTAGCGCCGGGCGCTCGCCTCGTCCTCCAGCACGGAGATCAGCACGCCGTTCAGCGCCAGTTCGAACACCGGCCGCGCCTGCGAGTCCATCCAGGTGGTGGTGGAAAGGCCGTGGAGCAGCGTGCTCAGCTTGAAGGCCGGCCCTTGGAACAGTTCGCTGGTCTCCCAGCCCTCCACCTTCTGGGTCACTTCGCCCAGCTTCTGGTTCTCGCCGTCATAGACGGTGTAGACATACTCCGCGCCCACCAGAAGCCCACGGAAGGCGGGCATCAGCGCCATGGCGCTGGAGGGGTAGAGGGGACGGTCAAGGCGGAACTCCTGCTCGAAGGGCCGCCCGCCGGTGACCGCGCTCACCGCAAGCAGGCCGCCTTCGAATTCGCCGCGCAGCCGCATGGCCGTGCCGTCCATCACGTACTCGTACTCGAAGCGCTCCAGGGTCAGGTCCTCGCGCACCCGGTCCAGCGCGCGGAGCACGATCGACTTCTCGACCCCGAGGAAGCGCATCGTGATCACGGCTTCGGAATCGATCTCGAAGCGCCCGGGGGCAGCCGGTGCCGGTCGCAGGGTAAGGCGCGTGAAGCCGATCTTCTCGCCGTTGAAAATGACTCCGGCCCACTGCTCGGGCTGGGGCCAGCCCGCGAGCGCGTAACGCACCTCCGGCGCCGCGCCGACGGCGTCACGAAAGTAACGCCCCGAGCAGCCCGCGAGGGCCGCCGCGCAGAGCAGGGCGAGTAACAGGCGCCGCACGGCGGAGCCCCCGCGCGTCAGCGCTCGCCGCTCGGTGCGGACAGCCGCGCGTTGGCGGCGGTCAGGCGGTCGATGAGGATGCGCATGAAGGCCTTGTCGAACATCACCTGGCAGGCGTGCGAGGCGTGGTGCAGGGCCTTGGCCTTGATTTCCAGAGCCACCACCCTGGTCTGGGTGGTGATGGTGCTGGTGCGCCTGGAAGTGGTGGTGGCGAAATAGAGCATCTCGCCGAAGCAGTCCCCGGGACGCAGGGTGTTGAGGAGCTTGCCCTGGCGGGTGACCCGGACCTCGCCCTCCGAGACAACGAAGAATCCGTCGCCCACGTCTCCTTCCTTGATGATCACCGTGTCCGGGTCGACCGTGTGCCAGAGCCCGATTCGAACTGTTTCCCAGATCTGCACGTCGCTGAAGTCCTGGAAGAAGGACAGGGCGCGGATGCGGTCGAACTTCTCCGTGTCCGACAGGGTCACCTCGGTGACTTCCAGCTTGCGGTAGAAGCGGGCGAGGTCGTTGGAGAACTCGGTCCAGCGCTGGTAGCGCTCGTTCATGTCGCGCTGGATCGCCTTCATCACGATGCGGTTCAGCTCCGGCGGCAGGTCGGGGCGGCGCTGGATGGCGGGAACGGGGCTGCCGTTGAGGATCTGTTCCGCCAGGGCGGCGGAGGCGGAGGCGGAGAAGGGCAGGTGCCCGGTGAGCAGCTTGTACATCACCACGCCCAGGGAATAGATGTCGGTCTGGTGGTTGAGCGGGTATTCACGGATCTGCTCCGGCGACATGTAGGCGGGCGTGCCTATGCCGGAGATCGCGGTGCGCTCCTGGCGCTCCTGCAGCGCCAGGCCGAAGTCGGTGATCTTGATGTCGCCGTCCTCGCCCAGGAGGATGTTTCCCGGCTTGATGTCGCGATGGATGATGCCCTGCAGGTGGGCGAACGCCAGCGCCCGGCTGCATTTCCACACGATTTCCACCACCCGGTGCAGCGGCAGCAGGTTCTCGGGCTCGGAGGCGGCTTCCAGGGTGCCGCCCGCGACATATTCCATGACCAGGTAGTGGTAGCCGCCGGCGCTGGCGGCATCGTAGATCGCGACGATGTGGGGGTGGGAGAGTTTGCCCACCAGGGCCGCCTCGTTCAGGAACAGGTGCTCGAAGCGCCTGAGCACCACTTCGTTCTGGGTGTCCGGGTAGAAGGCCTTGATGGCCACCAGGCGCTTGGCGAACGGGTCCTCTGCCAGGAACACGCGACTGGTGGCGCCGCGGCCCAGCTCGCGGAACACCTTGTACTTGCCGATTTCGGTCACGTCTCCCTGAAACATGGCTTGCTCCGTATTCCGGGCCTCAGGCCGCAAACAACCCCGCGATTGCGGTGCGATCGGGGTGCCTTATGACGCCGCGTTCGGTGATCAGGGCGGTCACCAGGGCCGCCGGCGTGATGTCGAATGCGGGGTTGCGTACCTTCACTTCCGACGGCGCCCAGCGCAGCTCCCCGAATCCCAGCACCTCGTCGCGGGGACGCTCCTCGATGGGAATCTCGGCGCCGCTGGCCGCCGTCAGGTCCACCGTGGAGAGGGGCGCCGCCACGTAGAAAGGAATCGCGTGACGCTCGGCCAGCACCGCCACCATGTAGGTGCCGATCTTGTTGGCAACGTCCCCGTTGGCAGCCACCCGGTCAGCCCCCACGATCACGATGTCCACCTCGCCGCGGCTCATGAGGTGGCCCGCCATGGCATCGCTGATCAGGGTGACCGGAATGCCTTCCTGCAGCATCTCCCAAGTGGTGAGGCGCGCGCCCTGCAGAAACGGCCGGGTTTCGTCGGCGATGACGCTCACCCGCTTGCCGGCGTCCCGGGCGGAGCGCACCACCCCCAGGGCGGTGCCGTGCGCGGACGTGGCCAGCGCACCGGCGTTGCAGTGGGTGAGGATGCGAGCGCCATCGGAGATCAGGGCGGCACCGTGGGCGCCGAGCCGGCGATTCGCCTCGATGTCCTCGGCGTGGATGGCCTGGGCTTCCCGCAGCAGGGCCGTGGCGGCCGCGGACGGGGGCTCCGTCCGCAGCGGCTCCCAGGCGACGCGCATGCGCTCCAGCGCCCAGAACAGGTTGACCGCCGTGGGGCGGCTGTGCGA
>DASTHR010000073.1:0-7220 GCA_035718105.1 Burkholderiales bacterium | reverse complement strand
GCTGGCGGAGGGAATCTTCTCCGACGGCTTGAGGATGAAGGTGTTGCCGCAGGCGATGGCCACGGGGAACATCCACAGCGGCACCATGACCGGGAAGTTGAAGGGGGTGATTCCCGCGCAGATGCCGATCGGCTGCAGCATGGAGTGGCAGTCGATGCCGCGACCCACGTCCTCAGCGTGCTCGCCCTTGAGCAGGTGGGGCACGCCGCTGGCAAATTCGATGACCTCGATGCCGCGCTGCACTGAGCCCGCGGCGTCGGCCAGGGTCTTGCCGTGCTCGTCGGTGACGGCACGGGTAAGCGCCGCGCGGTTTGCCTCCATCAGTTCCCGGAAGCGGGTGAGGATGCGGGCCCGCCGCACCGGCGGCGTGGCGCGCCACTCGGGATACGCGGCGCGGGCCGCGGCCACCGCCGCCTCCACGTCCGCAGCATCCCCCAGGGGAACCCGGCGGGTGACGGCGCCGGTGGCCGGATTGGTCACCTCGCCGAAGCGTGTGCATTTGGACGCGGCGGGCGCGCCGTTGATCCAGAGGGGAACGATGCCTTCGATCATTGCAGTCGTCAGTCGTCAGTCGTCAGCAACAGCATAGACGCCTCTATGCATCACTCCTGCGCTCATTCACGCCTTCGCCCTTTCACGATACAACTCGCGGAAAGTCCGGCCCTGGGGCGCGGGCAGGTCGCGACCTTGGGTCCAGCCCGAGGCGCCCGGCGGCAGCTTGTGCAGCAGTTTGTCGCGCCCGCCCAGGGCCCTGAGCGCCCGCGCGGCGATGGCCGCGCCCAGCGCGTAGAGCCGCGGGCGCATCGCCAGCCAGGCCCAGGCCCGGATGCCGAAGCGCTCGGCCCAGGGCCGCAGCTTTCGCTCCATGACCTGCTCCCGCAGCTTGCGCTGCAGGTCGGCCAGCGGGATCTTCACCGGGCAGACCACGCCGCACTGATTGCACAGCGTGGAGGCGAAGGGCAGGTCGGGTGCGTTTTCGAGTCCGACATAGGTCGGCGTCAGGATCGAGCCCATGGGTCCGGGATAAACCCAGCCGTAGGCGTGTCCGCCCACCGCCTGGTACACCGGGCAGTGGTTCATGCAGGCGCCGCAGCGGATGCAGCGCAGCATCGCCTGCATTTCCGAGCCCAGCAGGCGGGTGCGGCCGTTGTCCACCAGCACGATGTGGAAATGCTCCGGACCGTCGGGCTCGCCCTCGACCCGCGGGCCGGTGGTAACCGACACGTAATTGGTGATGGCCTGGCCGGTGGCCGAGCGCGGCAGCAGCCGCAGCAGCGTGGTCACGTCCTCCAGCGTAGGCACCACCTTCTCGATGCCGGTGATGGCGACATGCAGCCGGGGCATGGTGGTGGTGAGGCGGCCGTTGCCCTCGTTGGTGACGATCAGGGTGCTGCCGGTTTCGGCGATGATGAAGTTGGCGCCGGAGATGCCCATGTCCGCGTCCAGAAAATGCGGGCGCAGGATCTCGCGGGCCTCGCGGCACAGGTCCGGAACGGTCGTCTTGCGCGGGCGCTGATGGTGTTGCTCGAACAGGTCGGAGACCTGCTCCTTGGTCTTGTGTACCACGGGCGCCACGATGTGGGAGGGTGGCTCCCCGGCGAGCTGCAGGATGTACTCGCCGAGGTCGGTCTCGACCACGTGCACGCCGCTCGCCTCCAGGGCCTCATTCAGCCCCACCTCCTCGCTCACCATGGACTTGGCCTTGAGGGCCTTCCTCACCCCGTGGGCGCGGGCGATGTCGCAGACGATGCGGTTGGCCTCCTCGGCGCTCTCCGCCCAGTGCACCACCGCGCCGCGGGCCGTGGCGTTGCGCTCGAACTCCTCGAGGTAGATGTCGAGATCCTCCAGCACCCGGTCGCGGATGCGCTGCGCGGCCTCGCGGATCTCCTCGAAGTTGTCCAGGTCCTGGATCGCGGCGGCCCGCCCCACGACGAACTTGCCGCGGGTCTTGACCAGCGCCCCCTGGAGCTGCTGGTCCGCGAGCTTCTCGCCGGCCCTGGCCTTGAAGTGCATGGACTGGACTTGCATGGGAGTCGCGAGCGATCAGTATCGATGCGGCGTGCGGGTATCCGCGCCCCGCCTACGCCTGGTCATTGCCGTCGCCGGCCAGCACCTCGGCGACGTGGAGCACACGGGTCCTGCGGTCGCCGATGCGGCGCAGCCGCCCCTCGATGTTGAGCATGCAGCCGAGATCCCCCAGCACCACGGCATCGGCGCCGCTCGCCTGGATCTTCTGGCACTTGTCGTCGGCGAGGCGCGCGGAAACCTCGCCGAATTTCACGGAGAACGTGCCGCCGAAGCCGCAGCAGCTCTCCGCGCCCTCCATCTCCCTGAGGGTGAGGCCCGGAACCCGGGCGAGCAGTTCCCGGGGCTGCTGCTTGACCTGCAGCTCCCGCAGCCCGGAGCAGGAGTCGTGGTAGGTAACCACGCCGTCGAAACGTCCCGGAATGCTGGTCAGATGCAGCTTGTTCACCAGGAAATCCGTGAGCTCGAAGGTCCTGGCCGCCAGCCGGCAGAATTCGTCGTGCTCCGGCTGGCCGCTGAAGAGTTCGGGGTAGTGGGCGCGGATCATGCCGGCGCAGGAGCCGGAGGGCGCCACCACGAAATCGCAACCGGAAAATTCCGCGAGCACCTTGCGAGCCAGGGGCAGGGCAGACTCGCGGTCACCGGAGTTGTAGCCCGGCTGACCGCAACAGGTCTGGCTCTCCGGCACCACCACCTCGCAGCCCGCCCGCTCCAGCAGCTCGAGAGCCGCGAAGCCGATCCGCGGACGCATCATGTCCACCAGACAAGTGACAAACAGGCCGACGCGCATGACTGAGAGAGGAGCCGGAATGGTCGGGGCATCATAACACAGCGTTTCTGTCGGGCAGCCATTGTGAAACTGCGTTTCGGATCCTAAGATGGGGTTCCGGAAGGGAAGGAAATCATTCCATGGCGGATGGCGCGCAGAAATCCTCGGTCCAGGTCCTGGAACGCACCGTCGCGCTGCTGGAAGCGCTTTCGCACCACCCCGGACCGGTGGCCCTGAAGCAGCTCGCGGCGGACACCGCCCTGCACCCTTCCACGGCCCACCGCATTCTCGCCGTGCTGGTGGATCACCGCCTGGTGGACCGCGTGGACCCCGGAAGCTACCGCCTCGGGATCCGGCTGCTGGAACTCGGGCACCTGGTGAAGGCGCGTCTCAATGTGCGCCAGGAGGCGCTCCCCTACATGGAAAAACTGCACCGGCAGGTCCACGAGAGCGTCAACCTGTCGGTGCGCCAGGGCGACGAAATCGTGTACATCGAGCGGGTGCTCGGGGGTCGCTCCATGATGCGCATCGTGCACCTGGTGGGCGACCGCGCACCCCTGCACATCACGGCCGTGGGCAAGGTGTTCCTGATGGAAGACGGTCCCGACGAGGTTCGGGAGTATGCCCGGCGCACGGGGCTGGCGCCGCGCACCCGCAATACCCTCGCGACCCTGCCGGAGCTGCTGCAGGAACTGGAAAGGGTGCGCCGCCACGGCTACGCCTTCGACAACGAGGAAACCGAACTCGGAGTGCGCTGCGTCGGGGCCGGAATCCACGACGATGAGGGGCGCCTGGTCGCCGGACTCTCGGTCTCGGCGCCTGCAACCCGACTGGAACGCGGCTGGGCGGCGCTGGTCAGGGAAACCGCGGAGGAGATATCGCGTTCCCTGGGCTGGCCGGGAAGCGATGCGGGGGGACGCGGCGGCTGAAGCGCGGCAAACCGGCGCGGCAGGCGCCTCAGCTCATGGGAAGCCGGAAGCCCGAGCCCTCCATCCACTTGCGGATGCGATTGGCGTCCCCCAGGCGGGTGTTCTTGCCCACGGAGTCCAGTAGCACGATGATCACCCTCCGGCTGGCAATGGTGGCCTTCATGACGAGGCAGCGCCCGGCCTCGCTGATGTAGCCGGTCTTGGAAACTTCAATGTCCCAGGACGGACTGCGCACCAGGGCGTTGGAATTGCGGAACTGCATGGGGCGGCGGCCGCCGACGTCCACCTCCTGGGAGGCGGTGGTGCTGAATTCCCGGATCAGGGGATACCCGTCCGCGGCGTCCACCAGGCGCACCAGGTCCTCCGCCGTCGCCACGTTCTCGCTGTTGAGCCCGGTGCTGTCCAGGAACCGGGCATTGAGCATTCCGATCTCCCGGGCCTTGGCGTTCATGCGCGCGATGAAGGCGGGGCGGCCGCCGGGGTAGGCCCGTCCCAGGGCCGAGGCCGCCCGGTTCTCCGAGGACATCAGCGCCAGCAACAGCAGGTCCTGGCGGGTCAGGGTGGCGCCGACGTAAAGCCGGGAGCGGGTGCCCTTTACCGAGTCGACGTCTTCGGAGGTGATGGCGATCTTCTCGTCCAGGGGAAGGCCGGCGTCCAGCACCACCATGGCGGTCATGAGCTTGGTGATGGAGGCGATCGGGGTGACCAGTTCCGGCTTCTTCTCGTAGAGCGCCTCCCCGGTGGCCTCGTCGAACACCAGCGCCGCCGAGGACCTGAGGTTCAGGCGGGCGGAATCCACCGCGGGCGCGGCGTGCGCGCGGGCGGACACCTGGGCCTTGCGGACTTTGCCGTGTGCGCTCTGCCCGGCATGGGCCGGCGGCAGAACCATCGCGGAGACCAGCAGCAGACAAAACGCAATCAGATTACCGCGCACTGTTCTTCCCTTTTCCCCATTCGTGGCCCCGACCGGACAACGGCGGGGTGTTTGCCATTAAACGTAGCAAAAATCGGAGGATAGGAAAAGAACTTTAGAGCGATCCGAGGTATTTCTCACAGGCCGCCGATCTTTGCGGGCAAGGCGCCCTCGTCATGAACCAGCTTGAGCCGGGCCTCTTCCTCCTGCTGCTGCAACGCCCACATTTGGGCATAGGCTCCGCCGGCGGCCAGCAGTTCGCGGTGCGTGCCCCGCTCCACAATGCGGCCCTGTTCCAGGACCAGGATCTGGTCGGCGTCCACGATGGTCGACAGCCGGTGGGCAATGGTAAGGGCGGTGCGGCTGGCCGATATGCGCCTGAGTTCCGCCTGGATTGCCTTCTCGCTGCGGGAATCCAGCGCCGAGGTGGCCTCGTCGAAGATCAGGATGCCGGGGTTCTTGAGCAGCGCGCGGGCGATGGCCACCCGCTGTTTCTCGCCCCCCGAGAGCTTGAGGCCGCGCTCCCCCACCATGGTCTCGTAACGGTCGGGCAGGGTCTCGATGAACTCATGGATATGGGCCGATCTCGCGGCCTCGATGACCTCCTCCCGGGAGGCGTCGGGGCGCCCGTACTGGATGTTGTAGAAAATCGTATCGTTGAAAAGCACCGTGTCCTGGGGAACGATTCCGATGGCGGCCCGCAGCGAGCGCTGGGTCAGATCGCGGATGTCCTGGCCGCTCACGAGAATGCGCCCGCCGCTCACCTCGTAGAAGCGGAACAGCAGCCGCGACAGGGTGGACTTGCCCGACCCGCTGTGGCCCACCACCGCCACGTTGCGCCCGGCCGGAATCGCGAAGGAGACGCCATGCAGGATCTGGCGCTTGGGTTCGTAGCTGAAGTCCACGGCATCGAAGCGCACCTCAGCGGCGCCAGGCGCGAGCTCCCGCGCCCCCGGCCGGTCCTGCACCTCCAGGTTCTGCTCCAGCAGGCCGAACATCTTCTCCATGTCCGCCAGGGAGTGCTTGATCTCGCGGTAGACGAAGCCCAGGAAGTGCAGGGGCATGTAGAGCTGGATCATGTAGGCGTTTACGAGAACCAGGTCGCCCAGGGTCATGTCCCCCTTCACGACCCCGTCCGCCGCCAGCACCATGAGGATGGTGACGCCGACGGCGATGATGGCGCTCTGGCCGGCGTTGAGCGCCGCGAGGGAGGTCTGGTTGCGCACCGCCGCCACCTCCCACTTGGCCATGCTGTCGTCGTAGCGCCGCGCCTCCCAGGCCTCGTTGCCGAAGTACTTCACCGTCTCGTAGTTGAGCAGGGAATCGATGGCCCGGGTGTTGGCCTTGGAGTCCATGTCGTTCATGGTGCGGCGGAAGATCATGCGCCACTCGGTCACCACCAGGGTGAAGGTGATGTACACCGCGAGCGTCAGGAAGGTCGCGATCGAGAACACCGCCGCGTACTTCGAGAGCAGGATGGCCGCCACCAGCCCGATCTCCACCAGCGTGGGCAGGATGTTGAACAGCATGAAATTGAGCAGGAACGAAATGCCGCGGGTGCCGCGCTCGATGTCCCGGGACACCCCACCGGTCTGTCGCTCCAGGTGGAAGCGCAGCGATAGCGCGTGCAGGTGGGTGAAGACCTTGAGCGCGACGCGGCGGATGGCGCGCTGGGTCACCTTCGCAAACACCGCGTCGCGCAACTCCCCGAACAGGGTGGAGCAGAGCCGCAGCACGCCGTAGGCGAGCAGCAGGAAAACCGGCAGCGTGAGCAGCGCCTGGGGCCTGTCAAGGGCATCGACGATGTCCTTCAGCACCAGCGGAACCGCGACATTGGCGATCTTGGCCGCGATCAGCAGCGCCAGCGCCAGCACCACCCGCCCCTTGAACTCCCAGAGATAGGGCAGCAGCGTGCGGATGGTCTTGATGTCGTTCCGGTCTTTCGGGGCCGGACCGGTATGGCGCGTGCGCATCGGGAAAACGGCGGGCGGAAAAAGCGGTAAGCCTAACACTGCGCGGCGTCAGGCCGCCATCCGCGTTGACACCCCCGCCGCCGCGGGCCGACAATCGGCGCAGCAGTGCTCCCGCAATGCGCCGCGCTTCCCATCCCCCGACCCCAGGAGACCTCGCACCGATGCTGATCCGACGCGACCATTCCGCGCTGTTCGTGGTGGACGAGCAGGCGCGCCTTGCGCCCGCGATGTTCTCCCGCGAGCAGGCCCTCGCCAACACCGCCATCCTGATCAAGGCCGCAAACCGCCTTGGCGTGCCGGTGCTTGCCTCCGAGCAATACCCGAAGGGACTCGGCCCCACGGTGCCGGAGATCGCCGCGCTGTTGCCGCCGGGGGCCCTGGCGGAAAAGATCCATTTCTCCTGCGCCGCCGACGCCGGAATCAGCGCCCGCGTCAATGCCCTCGGCCGCAGCCAGATCGTGGTCGCGGGAATGGAGGCCCATGTGTGCGTGCTGCAGACCGCGCTGGGCCTCAAGGAGCGGGGCTACGACGCGCTGGTGGTGGCGGATGCGACCTCGTCGCGCCGCGCCGAAAGCCACGCGCTGGCCATGGACCGCCTGCGCCTTGCCGGC
>DASTHR010000072.1:0-5381 GCA_035718105.1 Burkholderiales bacterium | reverse complement strand
CCTCCGGACGCGAAGGCATCGCCGAGCCAGAAACCGTACTCCCGGGAGATGGCGTTGGCGATATCGGAGAAGCTGGCGGTGCCCTTGTCCGCCGCCACCACCAGGTAGGGATCGTCGCGGTCGTGGCGCACCAGGTCCGGTGGCGGCACGATGCGCCCGGACACCAGGTTGTCCGTAAGGTCCAGCATGCCCCGCAGCAGCATGCTGTAGCAGGCGACGGCTTCCCGCTGCAGCGCCTCGCGCTCCGGCGGCGGGTTCTTCACCACGAAGCCACCCTTGGAACCCACCGGCACGATCACGGCGTTCTTCACCATCTGGGCCTTCATCAGCCCCAGCACTTCGGTACGGAAATCCTCCATGCGGTCGGACCAGCGGATGCCGCCCCGGGCAACCTTCCCCCCCCGCAGGTGCACGCCCTCCATGCGCGGCGAGCAGACAAAGATCTCGAACATCGGGCGCGGCTCGGGCAGCCCCGGGACTCTCGCGGAGTCCAGCTTGAACGCGAGCCACGGTCGGTTGCCGGCGCCCTGAAAATAATTCGTGCGCAAGGTGGCCAGGATGACGGCCAGATAGCGGCGCAGGATGCGGTCCTCGTCCAGACTGGACACCGCCTCCAGCGCGGATTTGAGTTCGGCCACGCGATGCGCCATGGCCTGCTCGCGTCCCTCGCTCCGGGCCGGATCGAAACGCGCCAGGAACAGTTCCACGAGTGCCCGGGCAATGCCGGGATTGGCGGCCAGTGCCTGCTCCATATAGGCCTGACTGAAGGTGGACGCCGCCTGACGCAGGTACTTGCCATAGGCTCGCAGCACCGCCACCTCGCGCCAGGCGAGACCGGCCCGCACCACCAGGCGGTTGAAGTCGTCGCTCTCCGCCTCCCCGCGCCACACCCGCAGGAAAGCATCCTCGAATTTCTCCCGCACCGCCCCCAGGTCCAGGTCGGCGCCACCGTCAAAGCTCATGCCGAAATCATGGATCCAGGCCGGAGTATCGCCTTCGGGGGTCACGCGGTAGGAGCGCTCGTCCTGCACCTTGGCCCCCATGTGCTCCAGCATGGGCAGGCTCGCGGACAGCGGTACCGCCGCCTCCCTTTGATACAGCTTCAGGCGCAGGACCCCGGGTTGGGACTCGGGCAGCCGGTAGAGGTGGACCCCCGGGCCGGCGCCTGCGGAAAGCCGCTCCAGGTGCGCGATATCCTGAACCGCAACCCTGGGCGGGTTCTCGTCGCGGTATGCGGCAGGGAATGCCCCGCAGTAGCGCGCGAGGAGCGCCAGACCCCGCTCCTCGCCGAAACGCTCCAGCAGTTCATCCTGCAGGTCGTCCTGCCAGCGCCGCGCAGCCCGCACCAGTGCCGCTTCGGTGTCCCTCACATCGGGCCGCGGCATCGCTCCGACACGTCCGCGCACCGTGATCAGTATCCGGGCCAGCACGGAGTCGGAGAGCTGCACCGTGAACTCCGACGACACACCCCCGTAGGCCTGCATCAGCACCGCCTGGAAGCGCTTTCTCAGGTCGGTGTTGTAGATCTCCCGGGGCACGTACACCAGGCAGGAGACGAAACGCCCGAACGGGTCGGGCCGCACGAACAGGCGGATGCGCTGGCGCTCGCCCAGGCGCAGGATACCGATGGCGGTGTCGTACAGTTCGTCCGCCGAAGCCTGGAACAATTCGTCCCGGGGATAGGACTCCAGCAGGGTCTGCAGGTCCTTCGCCAGGTGGCCGCCGGCCATGAAGCCCGCCTTGGCCATCACGGCCCGCAGCTTCTGGCGCAGAATCGGGATGTCAAGGGGGTTGGCGTTGTACGCCGTGTGGGTGTAGAGCCCCAGGAAGCGCCGCTCCCCAACTACGCGCCCGGCGCCATCGAAGCGCATGACGCCGATGTAATCCAGGTAGCCGGGGCGGTGCACCGTGGAGCGCGCGTTGGCCTTGGTGATCAGCAGCGGACGCGGCACGCGGGCCAGTTCCCGCACCTCCCGCGGCAGCGCCGCGAAGCTCGCCGAGGCCGCCGCGGCCGGCTCCTCCCTCAGGACGCCAAGGCCGGAACCGGCAACGGCCAGCAACTGGGCGCCGTCCGGGCCCTCAGCCAGTTCGTAGTCGCGGCAGCCTATGAACGTGAAATGGTGATCCAGCGCCCAGGCGAGGAAGTCTTTTGCCTCCGCCGCCTCCTCCGGCTCCGGGCAGCCCTGGATCCAGCCCATGGCTTCACGCATGCGCTCCTGCTGCAGGCGCCAGTCCCGCACGGCCCGGCCCACGTCCGCCAGCACCCCTTCCACCCCGCGCCGCAGGGCATCCAGGGCCGCCGCATCGGTGCGCCGGTCCACCTCCATCCGCATCAGCGACTCGAGGCGGCAGGTGCGGTCGGTGACCGTGGACGGCAGGAGCTCGCGCAGAACTCCCGCCAGGTCCCGCACCACCTGCATCACGGGGTGCACGATGAGGTGCAGGGTGAGGCCCTGGCGGTTCACCTCCATGGTCACGGAATCCACCAGGAAGGGCATGTCGTCGTTCACGATCTCGATGATCGTATGACTGGACTGCCAGCCATGCTCCGCAAGGCCGGGGTTGTATACCCGGACCCGGGCGGCGCCGCCGGCAAAGCGCTGCAGAAAATGCCAGTGCGAGAGGGCCGCGCCAAAGAGGTCCGCGACGCTGCGCTCGGCAAGGTCTCCCGGGTCGACCTGGGCGTAGTACTGTCTGATAAACACGACCAGCTGGGGCGCCTGGGAAGCCGGCAGCCGCGCCCGGGCCAGCGCCTCCACCTGACCGACGATTTCATCCGGAGCACTGCCATTCCCGCGGGGCATCGGGACCTCCCTTTACTGGACCCTGTCAAAGGTGGAAGAAGGGAACAGCAGTCAATTTAACCGACCCCGCCCCATCCGGGTAGTCGCGGCCGGTCGTGGCCCTCCCCCGGCGCCCTGACACGTAGCCCCTCGACCACGACGCGCCCTCACGGGGCTGCGCGCAGGGGACGGGCGATCCGACCAGAACCCTTCGATCCCAGGGTGCTTGCCGCGATGGAAAACATCTTCGCCCGATTCGAGGAGACTTACAGTGCCGCGGCGGTTACGGGCCGTCGTTCGCCGGTGACAACCGGCGCAATCGCCTCAGGAACTTTCTCCGGACGTGGCACTGTCCGGAGACCGGGGACCGTCGAAGGCAACGCTGACGAAACCGGCAGCGACGGAATGCAGGCGCGTGGCAGGCTCGCGCCTGCCCCGCTCCGGCCAGCGCCCTTCAATCGCGCAACGCCGCTCGGGGCAGGCGTGAAAGCGCGCGCAATCGTCCCGGGTATCAAACATGCCAAGCATGACCCGACAAGCGCTCTCGCGGTCAGGGTAAACCTCCGCCGGGCATTTGCCGTCGAGGCAGTTCCACATCGCCGTGCTGTTCTAGATGGGACGAGGGTCCAGGTTCCAAGGCAAGGCTTCCGATTCTAATACCCCGACGACGCGAGTCAATCACTGGCGCCGGGGAATGTCGGCGTGGCAGACTCCGCGCGCATCGCGGCGCGGGACTCCTGCCCGGCCCGACCCCAGGCGTGGGGCATTGCGGGCGTGTCATGAGCGATTCCGATGCGGCCAATGGCGTCCACGACAATGATCCCCGTCCCGCCGCCGTTCGGCCCCGGAGCCGCCACCGCCCGGGATGCGGCAATGCCTGGGGACTTCCCCCGCGCCACGGCGTCGCAGGCCGCACGCGTGAGAAGCAGCCGCATGATGGTCTCACCGTGGCCGGTGGCGGACGCCGCCGCCTCCGCGGTGGCATAGGTGCCGGCGCCGGGGATGGGGGTGTCCCCCACCCGCCCCGGCAGCTTCAGCGACAATCCGCCGGTGGAGGTTGCCGCCGCACGCGCCCCACGGCAGTCCAGCGCCACCGCGCCGACGGTACCCGGCCCGGGCAGCGGCGGGAGCGCGAGGCGCGTCGGGCTGCCCGCTTCCGCGCGCTCAGCCATCCTGCTCCGGTAGTCGCGACGCCGCGACTCGGTGACAGGATCATGGGGCGGGAACCCCATCTCCCGGGCGAACTGCAATGCCCCCTCGCCGACGATCAGCACGTGGGCGGACGCCTCCATTACCCGGCGCGCAACGAGCACGGGGTTTTTCACGCCGCGGATGGCCGCCACCGCGCCGGCCCGACGCCCGGTTCCCTCCATGACGCAGGCATCCATCTCCGCCTCGCCGGCAAGATTGAGCGCGGCGCCGGTGCCGGCATTGAACAGCGGATGGTCCTCGAGCACGACGACCGCGGCGATCACGGCGTCCAGCGCACTGCCGCCGCGCCCCAGCACCGTCAGCCCGGCCCGCAGCGCGGCACTTGTGCCCGCCAAAGCGGCCTCGTGGTCGCGCGCGTCCCAGTTGCCCGCGCCGCCGTGCACCACCAGGACATGCTCCACCCCCATGAATCACTCCCCCGGGAAACGGCCGACTGTCCGCCGGATGACGCCCCACGTCAGTGTCGCGGCAGCCGCGCTGCTGCGCATCCGGTGGTCCGGTCGCGCGCACCGGCATCGCAGAGCCCGGCGACGATGGTCCTATACCGAATGATGGCGGATCCCGGTTGCCCGGTCGCGGGGATGGCCGGGGAGGAGCCGCGGGGTCTCCACGGCGCTGTCCCGGGGATGTTCCCCCCGGGCTCCAGGCCGGCATCCCCGCCTCCCTCAGGCGAGGACGGTCATTTCACCTCGACTTGCACCACACCACCCTCCACCCGCACGGGGAAGGTTGCAATGTCCTCATAGGCGGGCGGGGCGAGCACGGCACCGGTGCGCAGGCAGAACCTCGCGCCGTGGCGCGGGCACACCACGACCTCGCCCTCGACCGAGCCGCCCGCCAGCTCGCCACCGTCGTGGGTGCAGACGTCCTCGACCGCAAGGAAGTCGCCGTTCACGTTGAACACCGCCACCTGGACACCATCGGCGTCCACGACGCGGTGCGATCCGGGTGCCAGCTCCGCGGCCGGCGCGACGTCAATCCAGTTTGGCATCAGTGGGCGGTAATCGGTTAGCGGGAAGCGGAAACGGCAAGGAACCGGCCGCTGCGGATCAAACGCAGATCGCTTGCCGCCTGCGGGTTCAAAGCATGCCGAGCTGCAGCTTGGCGGCGTCGGACATCCGGTCCTGGGACCAGGGCGGCTCCCACACCAGTTCCACCGTCGCGGACGCCACCCCGGGCACGCCCATCACCCTGCCCTCCACTTCGGAGGGGAAGGTCTGGGCCACCGGGCAGCCCGGGGCGGTCAGGGTCATCTTGACGTTGACTTCGCCCGCCGCCGAAACGTCCAGCTCGTAAATCAAACCCAGGTCGTAGATGTTTACCGGGATTTCCGGGTCGTACACGGTTCGCAGGGCCTCGACCACGGCCCGCTCCAGCGCCTCCAGG
>DASTHR010000071.1:0-14865 GCA_035718105.1 Burkholderiales bacterium | reverse complement strand
GGCCCCCCGTCCGGCGCAGCCTCGCGCACCGTGACCACGCCGCCGCCGCGCCCCTGCCCCGGCAGCAGGTCCGGGCGCAGGGTGGAAACCACGAACAGGACCGCGAGGGCGATGGTCGCGGCCTGGGAGAACACGAGCCAGAGTTTTCGCATGGAAGGTTCCATTATAAGGCCTCGCCCTGTGCCGACGCTGTAACATAGCCGGCTACCCGCTGCGGAGGAGGCCCACCATGCACCGTGACGAGCTCGCAACCCATCTCGAGCAGTACCTGGAGCCGGCGCGCTTCCGGGATTACTGCCCCAACGGACTGCAGGTGGAAGGCCGGGACGAGGTGCGGCGGCTGGTGAGCGGGGTGAGCGCCTCCATGCTGCTGCTGGAGGCGGCGGCGGAGGCCGGGGCGGACGCGGTGCTGGTGCACCACGGCTGGTTCTGGCGCTCCGAGGATCCCCGGGTCACCGGCGCCAAGCGCCGGCGCCTGGCGCTGCTGCTGGAGCGCGGCATCAGCCTGTTCGCCTACCACCTGCCGCTGGACGCCCACCCCGAGTGCGGCAACAACGCCCAGCTCGCGCAGCGCCTGGGTCTCGTCCCCGAGGGGCGATTCGGGGAGCAGGAGGTGGGCTGGCACGGCCGGCCGGCGCAGCCCGCGACCCTGGCGCAACTGGTGCAGGGCGTGGAGCGGGCGCTGGGACGCGTGCCGCTGGCGGTGGGGGAGGGCGCGGCCCCCGTGCGCCGCGTCGCCTGGTGCACTGGCGCGGCCCAGGACTACTTCGCGGAGGCGATCCGCCTCGGCGTGGATGCCTTCATCTCGGGGGAGATTTCCGAGCACACGGTGCACGCCGCCCGTGAGTCCGGGGTGGCCTACGTGGCCGCCGGGCACCACGCCACCGAGCGCTTCGGGGTGCAGGCCCTGGGGGGGCACGTGGCGGCCCGCTTCGGCATCGAGCACCGCTTCATTGATATTCCGAACCCGGTGTGAAGTCCTGCCGATTACCGGGGTTTCGTGATTGCCTATTCAAATCATTGGGTTGGATGCAAGGGTGTTAATTTTTCCGGCGCAGTCGGGTAGAATGCCGCGTTTTCCAATCTCTCGCCAACTCAACAGGGACGGGTATGAGCGACAACTCTGCAGCAGTGGACCCGGGGAAGCGCCGTTTCCTCATCGCGGTGACCGCCGCGGCGGGCGCGGTGGCCGCGGCCGGGGTGGCGGTTCCCTTCCTCGCCAGCATGGCGCCCAGCGAACGGGCCAAGGCCCTGGGCGCGCCGACGGAGGTGGACATCAGCAAGCTGGAGCCCGGGCAGCTCGTGCGCAGCGAGTGGCGCGGCAAGGTGATCTGGGTGGTCCGCCGCACCAAGGAGATGCTGGACAACCTGAAGCAGCTGAACGCGCAGGTCGCCGACCCCAAGTCCGAAATCAGCGAGCAGCCCGCCTACGCCAAGAACGAGGTGCGCGCGCTGAAGCCGGAATTCTTCGTCGTGGTGGGAATCTGCACCCACCTCGGCTGCTCTCCGACGTTCCGCCCGGAGGTGGCCCCGGCCGACCTCGGACCCGAATGGAAGGGCGGCTTCTTCTGTCCCTGCCACGGCTCCCGCTTTGACCTGGCCGGACGCGTGTACAAGGGGGTGCCGGCGCCCACCAACCTCCCGGTCCCGCCCCACATGTATCTCTCCGAGACCCGCGTGCTGATCGGCGCGGACAAGAAGGAAGGCTGAGATGAAACAGGCCCTGACCGCCGTCGTCAACTGGGTGGACGAGCGCTTTCCGCTCATCGAGACCTGGAAGTACCACCTCACCGAGTACTACGCGCCGAAGAACTTCAACTTCTGGTACTACTTCGGCTCCCTCGCCCTGCTGGTGTTCGTGATCCAGATCCTCACCGGCATTTTCCTCACCATGAACTACAAGCCCGACGCGGGCCTCGCCTTCGCCTCGGTCGAGTACATCATGCGCGACGTGAACTGGGGCTGGCTGATCCGCTACATGCACTCCACCGGAGCTTCCGCCTTCTTCGTCGTCGTGTACCTGCACATGCTGCGGGCGATGATGTACGGCTCCTACAAGAAGCCGCGGGAGCTGGTGTGGCTGATCGGCATGGGCATCTACCTCGCGCTCATGGCCGAGGCCTTCTTCGGCTACCTGCTGCCCTGGGGGCAGATGTCGTTCTGGGGCGCCCAGGTGATCGTGAACCTGTTCTCGGCGGTGCCGGTGATCGGCCCTGACCTGGGGGTGTGGATCCGCGGCGACTACGTGGTGTCTGACGTTACGCTCAATCGCTTCTTCGCCTTCCACGTGATTGCGGTCCCCTTCGTGCTGGCTGGCCTGGTGTTCGTGCACCTGATCGCGCTGCACCAGGTGGGCTCCAACAACCCCGACGGCATCGAGATCAAGAAGAACAAGGACCCCGTCACCCATATCCCGCGGGACGGCATCCCCTTCCACCCCTACTACACGGTGAAGGACCTCGTGGGCGTGACCGTGTTCCTGATCGTGTTCTCGGCGATCATCTTCTTCGCCCCGGAGATGGGCGGCTACTTCCTGGAGTACAACAACTTCCTGCCCGCCGATCCGCTGAAGACCCCGGAGCACATCGCGCCGGTGTGGTACTTCACCCCCTATTACGCGATGTTGCGCGCCGTGCCGCCGATGTTCGGTTCCCAGTTCCCGGGCGTGGCGGTGATGGGCGCGGCGGTGGTGATCTTCTTCTTCCTGCCCTGGCTCGACCGCAGCCCGGTCAAGTCCATCCGCTACCGCGGCCCCCTGTTCAAGGGCTTCCTGGCGGTGTTCGTGGTGACCTTCGTCGTGCTGGGCTACCTGGGGGTGCTGCCGCCGTCGCCGGGCCGCACGCTGCTGTCGCAGATTCTCACCTTCGTGTACTTCGCTTTCTTCCTGCTGATGCCGTGGTACACCAAGATCGACAAGACCAAGCCTGAACCGGAAAGGGTGACGGGATGAAAAAGCTGCTGCTGGCGCTTCTTTTCGCGCCGCTCGCCGCCCTGGCGAGCACCGAGGTGCACCTTGACTCCCTGCCTTCCACGCCGGGCAGCGAGCGCCTGCCGTCGCTGCAGCGGGGCGCGCAGACCTTCGTCAACTACTGCCTGAACTGCCACAGCGCCGCCTACCAGCGCTGGAACCGGCTCACCGACCTGGGGCTCACCGAGCAGCAGATCAAGGCGAACCTCATGTTCGGCACCGACAAGATCGGCAGCACCATGAGCGTGGCCATCGACCGCAAGGACGCCGCGGAGTGGTTCGGCGCCGCGCCCCCCGATCTCACCCTGGTGGCACGGGTTCGCGGCGGAGACTGGCTCTACACCTACCTGCGGGGCTTCTACCGCGACGACAGCAAGCCCACGGGCTGGAACAACGTGGCCTTTCCCAACGTGGGCATGCCCCACGTGCTGTGGCAGCTGCAGGGCGTCCAGGCGGCGGAGGGCCAGGGCAAGGAGTCCCACGGCCCGGTGAAGCTCAGGCTCGAGCGGCCCGGTACCCAGTCCGCCGCGGACTACGATCGCACCGTGCGGGACCTGGTGAATTTCCTGGTTTACCTGGGCGAGCCGGCGCGCGAGACCCGCATGCGCCTCGGCATCATCGTGGTGCTGTTCCTGACCGTGGTCATGCTGCCGCTCACCTACCTCCTGAAGAAGGAGTTCTGGAAGGACGTGCACTGAGTCGCGGGTGAGGGGCGCCGCTGGCGCTCCGCCTCGGGGAGAGAACAACATGATGACGCTGTATTCCGGGACCACCTGCCCGTTCAGCCACCGCTGCCGGATCGTGCTCTATGAGAAGGGCATGGATTTCCAGATCATTGACGTTGACCTCTTTAACAAGCCCGAGGATCTGGCGGCCCTCAACCCCTACAACCAGACGCCGGTGCTGGTGGAGCGGGACCTCATCCTGTACGAGTCGAACATCATCAACGAGTACATCGACGAGCGTTTCCCGCACCCCCAGCTGATGCCGCCCGACCCGGTGATGCGGGCCCGCGCGCGGCTGTTCCTGTACCGGTTCGAGAAGGAGATGTTCGACCACCTGGACAGCATCGAGCACGGCAGCCAGAAAGCCGCCGACAAGGCGCGGGTGATGATCCGCGACAACCTCGCGACCATCGCGCCCGTGTTCACGCGCCAGAAGTTCATGCTGGGCGACGAGTTCTCGATGCTGGACGTGGCCATCGCGCCGCTGCTGTGGCGCATAGACCATTACGCCATCCAGCTGCCGAAGCAGGCGGCGCCCCTGATGAAGTACGCCGAGCGGCTGTTCTCGCGCCCGGCCTTCATCGAGGCGCCGACCCCCTCGGAAAAGGTGATGCGCAAGTAGGATCCGGGGTGGCGAAGGAAATCTCCACCAGGCCGTACCTGATCCGCGCCATCCACGAGTGGTGCGCCGACTGCGGTTATACCCCCTACATTTCGGTGCAGCCGGACGCGCGCACCCGCGTGCCCCAGGAGTTCGTGAAGGACGGCGAAATCGTGCTGAACCTGAGCGCCGACGCGACCCGCAATCTCACCATCGGCAACGACCTGATCCAGTTCTCGGCGCGCTTCGGCGGCGCGTCCCGGGAATGCACCGTGCCGGTGGCGGCGGTGACGGCGATATTCGCCCGGGAGAACGGTCAGGGCATGCTGTTCCCGGCGGAGCCGGCGGCGGGCTCCGGGGAGACTCCGGAGCCGGCAGACCAGGGACCTCAGGGCGAGAATCCCGCCCCCGGCGGCAAGCCCCGGCTGCAGGTCATCAAGTAGTCACCGCGGGTCCCCTTTGCCCCTCCGGTATAATGCCGGTCCGGGCCGGCTTAGCTCAGTTGGTAGAGCAGCTGATTTGTAATCAGTTGGTCGGGGGTTCGACTCCTCTAGCCGGCACCAGTTGAACCGGGCCGGGCGCCGGAGGGCGCCCGGCTGCGATGCCTTCGAGACTCCTGCTCATGGCCACGGACCTGCGCCAGATCGTATACATCTCAGCCGCCCGCCCGGGCTTCGAGCCCCGGGACCTGCAGGAGATCTTCGCCGCGGCGGCTGCCGCCAATGCCCAACGCGCCATAACCGGTCTGCTGCTTTACCGGGACCTGGAGTTCATGCAGGTGCTCGAGGGCCCGCCCCCCGAGATCGAGGCACTTTATCGCGCCATCTGCCGCGATCCCCGTCATACCACGATCATCAAGCTGCTGGACCGGGAAATTCCGGAGCGGGAGTTCCCGGACTGGGCCATGCAGCTCGTGGACGCCCGCGGCGCCCTCACCGAGTTCCGGACGTTCGAGTTCAACGGCGACGCGCCGGATACGGGGTTTCGCGCCCTGCAGGGGAGCCCCGGCAAGGCGCACCGCCTGCTGGAACACTTCCGCAACGCCCTCAGACGCTGAGCTTGAGTAGCGGCGTGCCTTTGGGCATAGTTGCGGTGCATACGGGACTCGGGGAGGTTATTGCATTGGCATGCCGCGCCATGAGGTGAAAAGCTTGACCTTTGTCAGGATCGCCTTGGGTCTCGCAGCCCTTGTCCTGTCCTCGGCCGCGCCGTTGGCGCGGGCGCTGCAGGAGGCGGTGTTCGTGCGCGCCTCCGACGCCTCGTTCTCCCAGCCCCACGACCTTGCGCTCTCCCCGGACCGCAAGCTGCTCTACGTGGCCGACATGCGGAACAACGCGGTCAAGGTCGTGGACCCCGAGTCCCTGCGCACCCTGGGTGTCATCGGCATGGGGGAACTCTCCCTGCCCCACGACGTCGCGTTCGACGCGGCGGGTCGGCTGCTGGTGGCGGACACCGGCAATGACCGGATCGCCATCTACGAGGTTTCGGGGACCCAGGGGCGACTGGCCGGCGAGATCCGCGACCGGCTGGCGGCGCCGGAAGGTGTCGCCGCGGGGGCCGACGGTCGGGTGTACGTGAGCAATACCCGCTCCGCCGAACTGGTGGTATTCGCGGACGGCAAGAAGGTGGCCACGGTGGGCGGGCCGGGACGCGGGGTGGCGAACTTCACGCGCCCCCACGACGTTGAGGTGGACGCCGCGGGCCGGGTGTACCTGGTGGATTCGGGCAACAACCGGGTGGTGATCCTGGACCGCGACCTGGCGGTGAGGCGCTCGCTGGTGGGCGCGCCCTACAACTTCAATGATCCGAAGTACCTGTTTGTGGCCGCCGACGGCACCCTGTACGTGGCCGACCAGAACAGCAACCGGATCAAGATTTTCAGTTCGGGCTTCATGCCGTTGGGCGTGCTGGGCAGCGAGAAGTCGGGCAGCGGGCCGGGGCAGTTCGACCGTCCCGAGGGCGTGCTCGCGGACGGCGACCGGCTCTGGGTGGCGGATACCCACAACGACCGCATTGTCCTTTTCCGCCTGGTGCGCAAATGATGCTCCCCGGAACCCCCGGGGGCGGGGAATCCGCGACGCAATCGGGAGCGATACTCGCCTTGCTGACGGGCGAGGGCGGCGCGGGACGCGGCGCCAGGCTGCCGCGCAATCTGGCCCTGCTCTACGCCGCGCTCGGCAGTTCCTGGACTCTGGTCGCCAGCGGCGTCGCCGCGGGCCTGGCGCTCGGCATACCGCTCGAAGCCGGGGCATGGATCGAGGCCGCCGTCGGCGTGTTCTTCATCTGCTCTTCCGCCTGGCTGCTGTACCTTCTGCTCGACCGCTACCTGCACATGATCAACGACGCCCAGGCGGCGCTGCGGCTGCGGGATCGCGCCATCGAGTCCAGCATCAACGCCATTCTCATCGCCGATGCCAGGACCGAGGGAAATCCAATCGTTTACGCGAATCCGGCGTTCGAGCGCATCACCGGTCATCCCGCCCGGGACGTGCCCGGCAAGGCCTGGAGCGCGATGCTGGGCACCGAGGGGGCCGAGCAGCCGGCGGAGGTCGAGGCGGCGCTGCGCGAGCGGCGCGAGGGGCATGCCGTGCTGCACGGTCGGCGGCGCGACGGCACGGGATTCTGGGGCGACCTGCACGTTGCGCCGGTGCGCGACGCCGGGGGCGACGTTACCCACTTCGTCGGGGTGCTGAACGACGTCACCGACAACCGCCGCTACCAGCAGGAGCTCGAGCACCAGGCCACCCACGACGGCCTGACCGACCTCCCCAACCGTAACCTGCTGCGGGACCGTATCCAGCAGGCCCTGGTGTTCGGGGACCGCTACGGTCACTCGGTGGCGGTGGCCTTCCTCGACCTGGACAACTTCAAGCTGGTGAACGATGGACTGGGGCATGCCGTCGGTGACCAGTTGCTGCAGCGCGTGGCGGAGCGCCTCACCCAGAGCCTGCGGGCAACGGATACGGTGGCGCGGCTCGGCGGCGACGAGTTCGTGCTGGTGATGCAGTACGCGTCAAAGGAGCACATCGGCACCCACCTGCAGCGGCTGCTGCAGGCAATAGCCGCGCCCTTTCCCATCGAGGGACGCGAGGTGTACGCCACCTTCAGCGTCGGGGTGGCTGTGTATCCCGAGGACGGACGCGATCCCGATGCCCTGCTCAAGAACGCCGACGCGGCCATGTACAAGGCCAAGTCCATGGGCCGCAACAATTTCCAGTTCTTCACCTCCGACCTGAACGCGCAGGCGAGCGAACGCCTGGACATAGCCACCGAGCTGCGCCGCGCCCTTGACCGCGGCGAGTTGCGGCTGCACTATCAGCCGCAGGTGGAGCTCGCCACGGGGCGCGTGGTGGGCGCTGAAGCGCTGGTGCGCTGGGAGCACCCGACCCGGGGGATGATGTTACCGTCCATGTTCATCCCGGTGGCCGAGGAAACAGGGCTGATCGGGGCGGTGGGGGACTGGGTGCTGCGCAATGCCGCCGCCCAGAGCCGCGACTGGCGTGACCGGGGCCTTCCCCCGGTGGTGGTCGCGGTGAACCTGTCGGCGCGACAGTTTCGCGATGCCCGGCTCGCCGAAACGGTGCGGGCGGTCCTGGACGAGATGGAGCTCAATCCCAAGTCCCTCGAGCTGGAGCTCACGGAGGGCTCCCTGATGCACAACCCCGAGCAGGCAACGGAGATGCTGCGCCAGTTGAAGGACGCCGGCTACCGGATCGCCATCGACGATTTCGGCACCGGCTACTCCAGCCTGAGTTACCTGCAGCGCTTTCCCCTCGACAAGCTCAAGATCGACGCTGCCTTCGTGCGCGAGCTGCCCGATAACAGGGACAGCGTCGCCATCGTCATGGCGGTGATCTCCATGGGCCACAGCCTGGGGCTCAGGGTGATCGCCGAGGGCGTGGAGACCGCGCCGCAGGTGGAATTCCTGCGCCAGAACGGCTGCGACGAGGTGCAGGGCTATTTCTTCGCCCGGCCCATGAGCGCGCCGGATTTCATCGCCTGGTCCCGCGCGCGCCCGACCGCGTCGTAACATGGCGGCCCGCTGGAATCTCCGGGAGCGCATTGCCGCCGCGCAGGACACGGCGCTGCTCCACGACGCGCGCAACCGCCGCTGGCTGGCCTTCGACGCCCCGGTGGAAGTCCTGGTGGCGCGCAGCCCGGGGGAGGTGGCGGCCCACCTCCGCCATGTTGAATCCGCGGTCGGCCGCGAGGAACTCTATGCCGCCGGCTTCCTGAGCTACGAGTCGGCTCCGGCATTCGACCCCAAATTGCCGGTGCAGCCGCCGGGGCGGCTGCCCCTTTCCTGGTTCGCCCTCTACCGCGCTCCCCGGGTGCTGGACAGCCTGCCGTTGCCCGAGCCCGATGCCTACGTCCTGGAGGACATGGCGTTTGCGCCGGAGCGGGAGGCCTACTTCGCGGCCATCGCCGCCATAAAGTCGGCGATTCGTGAGGGCGAGACCTACCAGGTGAATTTTACCGGGCGCCTTCGGGGCCGGCTGCAGGGCGACCCCTGGGACGCCTTCCTGGGCCTCGCGGCCGCGCAGCAGGCGGATTACTGCGCCTTCATCAACACCCGCGATTTCGCCCTGGTCTCCGCCTCGCCGGAGCTGTTCTTCGATCTCGAGGGGGCGCGCATCGCCTGCCGCCCGATGAAGGGCACCCGCCCGCGCGGCCGCTGGCCGGAGGAGGACGCCGCCCTGCGCGAGCGCCTGCTGGCCTCGGCCAAGGACCGGGCGGAAAACGTGATGATCGTGGACATGGTGCGCAATGACCTGGGGCGCATCGCCCGCACCGGCACCGTGCGCGTGGAGCGCCTGTTCGAGGTCGAGCGTTATCCCACGGTGTGGCAGATGACCTCCTCCGTTACCGCGCGCACCGAAGCCTCGCTGGCGGCGATCATGGAGGCCCTGTTCCCGTGCGCCTCCATCACCGGCGCGCCCAAGCGGCGTACCATGGAAATCATCTCCCGGCTGGAGGGTGAACCCCGGGGCGCGTACACCGGTGCCATCGGCTTCATCGCTCCCGGGCGGCGCGCCCAGTTCAACGTTGCCATCCGCACGCTGGTGGTGGACCGCGCCGACGGCAGCGCCGAGTACGGAACCGGCAGCGGCATTGTCTGGGACTCCGCCGCGGAGGACGAGTACCGGGAGTGCCTGGTCAAGGCCGAAGTCCTGGCGCGCCGGCCCCAGGGCTTCCGGCTGCTGGAGACCCTGCTCTGGGAGCCCGAGGGCGGCTTTTTCCTGCTGCAGGAGCACCTGGAGCGGCTGCGCCGCTCGGCAGACTACTTCGGCTTCGGGGTGGACCCGACCGCGGTGCGCGAGGCGCTGGAGGCCTTTGCGGTGCGCTTCGCCGGCGGCGCGCGCCGGGTGCGGCTCACGGTGGACCGGGAGGGGGGGCCGCGGATGGAGGCGGAGGCGCTGGCGGAGGCGCCGACGCGGCCCCTGCGCCTGGGCATTGCCCCGGCACCGGTGGATTCGCGCTCGGTCTTCCTCTACCACAAGACCACGCGGCGCGAGGTGTACGAGCAGGCGCGGCAGGCCTGCCCCGGCTGCGACGACGTGCTGCTCTGGAACGAGCGCGGCGAAGTCACCGAGAGCACGGTCGCCAACCTGGTGGTGCGCCTGGACGGGGAACTGGTGACGCCTCCCCTGTCCGGTGGGTTGCTGCCGGGGGTGATGCGCGGCTGGCTGCTCGCGCGGGGGGTGATCCGGGAGCGGCCGCTGCGCCTTGCGGACCTGGTCCGCTGCCGCCGCCTCTATCTCATCAACTCGGTGCGCCGCTGGCGGCGCGCCGAGTTGCACGAATCGGCCCGACCGGGCGGAGCCGAAGTGGTGGCCTTCCCTCGGAAGTGCTAGACTCCAAAGCCTATTCCAGAAGAACCTGAAGAAACCGCGAGTTCCGGTCCTCCGGTGCCGAGTGGTTTCCCCCGGTCCTGAAAAGGCCGGGGCAGCGGGAGGAGCGAGACGGGTGTCAAATTCCAGCATGATCGCGGACCACGTGCGTTCGGTCTACTCGGCAGTTTCGGGCGGCAGCCGTGACCATCAGGACCTGGTTTCGAGGTCCTGGGCCCGCTGCCTCGAGGACTATGGCCTGGATCCGGGCCGCAGCACCGAGCCCCGCGTACTCGATGCCGCGCAGATGAAGGACCGGGTCGTGCGCATGGACGACCTGCTGTCCTGCGCCAAGCTGGAGATGGCCAACCTTTACCAGCAGCTCGCCGACAACGAACTGGCGGTGCTGCTCACCGACACCGAGGGCGTGGTGCTCTCGGTGGTGGGCGACCCGGGCTTCACCCGCAGCGCGGCGCGGCACGGCATGCGCGAGGGCGCGGTGTGGAGCGAGCCGGAGCAGGGCACCAACGGCATGGGCACCTGCCTGGTGGAGAAGAGCCCGCTGGTGATCCACCGCGACCAGCATTTCCTGGCCCGCAACATCCAGTTCACCTGCACCGCGGCGCCGATCCTGGACGCCTCCGGCGAGCTCGCGGCGGTGCTCGACGTCTCCAGCCAGTCGCGGCTGCTGCAGCAGTACTCCACGGTGCTGGTGGGGATGGCCGCCACCACCATCGAAAACCGCATGCTGCTGGCGCGCCACCGCCGCGACCACTTGGTGCGCTTCCACAGCCGTCCTGAATTCGTATACACCCTGCACGAGGGCGAGCTGGCGCTCTCCGCCGAGGGGCGGGTGCTCGCGGCCAACCGCAGCGCGCTGCTCCAGCTCGGCCTGACGCGCTTTGACGAGATCCTGGGCTGCGACATCCGCCAGTTGTTCAATGTCGCCCTGCCGGATCTGGTGGGGCGCAGCGTGCGCAGTTCCTTCCACCCGGTAACGGTGTACGGCGCGCGGCGCGGCAGCCGCTTCTTCGCGGTTGCCCAGCCGCCGCAGCGCAACGCCCACGCCGCCAGGGAAGTCGCGGAGCGTCCGGCGCTGGCGCGGGCCCCGGCGGCGGAGCCCGACGGCGGCGCCCGGCTCGCGGGGCTCGAGTTCGGCGATCCGCGGATGGCGGCCAACGTGCACCGCGCCCTGAGGGTGGTGGACCGGGGCATCCCGGTGCTGCTCGCCGGCGAAACCGGCACCGGGAAGGAGCTGTTCGCCCGGGCGTTCCACGCCGCCAGCCAGCGCGCGGCGGGGCCGTTCGTGGCGCTCAATTGCGCGGCCATTCCCGAGAGCCTGATCGAGAGCGAGCTGTTCGGCTACAAGTCCGGTGCGTTCACCGGCGCCAATCGCGAGGGGCGCCGCGGCAAGATCCTGCAGGCCAACGGCGGCACCCTGTTCCTGGACGAGATCGGCGACATGCCCTACAACCTCCAGGCGCGGCTGCTGCGGGTGCTGGAGGAGCGGGAGGTGGTGCCGCTGGGCGGCGAAGCGCCGGTCGCCGTGGACATCCAGCTGGTGTCCGCCACCCACCGTCACCTGGAGGACATGGTGGCCCGGGGAGAGTTCCGCGAGGACTTGTACTACCGGCTGCAGGGCATCACCCTCAACCTGCCGCCGCTGCGCGAGCGCGCCGACCTCCGGCAGATCATCGTGCAGGCGGTGCGCGACGAGGCGTGTGGCCGCGAGGTGAGCATAGACGACGCCGCGCTGCGCGCCCTGGAGTCCCATGCCTGGCCGGGCAACATCCGCCAGTTGCGCACGGTGCTGCGCACCGCCCTGGCGCTGGCGGAGGAGGACCGCATCACGCTGCGCGACCTGCCCGAGGAGCTGACACGGGCCCGCAAGACGCGGGAGGAGCACGACGCCTCGGGCCCGGCGCTCAACCCGTTGCAGAGCGCCGAGCGCGATGCGCTGCTGAGCGAGCTGGAACGCTGCCAGTGGAACGTCACGCTGGTGGCGCAGAAGCTCAACACCAGCCGCAACACGATCTACCGCAAGATGAAGCGCCTCGACATCCGCACCGTGTCCAGCGAGCGCCCTGCCTGACCTGCCGCGCCGGGGGCCGCCGGCGCCGGATAACCCATGAAGCGCGACGAACCGCCCCGCCTCGCCTGGGGCCTCACCGGCTCCGGACACTTCCTCAAGGAGTCCCTGGAGATCGCGCGCGGGCTGCCCAACGTGGACCTCTACATCACCCGGGCCGGGGCCGAGGTGCTGCACATGTACGGATACAGCCTGAAGGCGCTGCGCGGCCAGTTCCGGGTGTTCCGCGACAATACCGCCAGCGCCGCGCCGGTGGGTCTGTTCTACCACGGCCATTACCACACCGTGGTGGTGGCCCCCGCCACCTCAAACACCGTGGCCAAGTGCGTGTGGGGCATCTCCGACACCCTGGTCACCAACATCTTCGCCCAGGCCGGGAAGTGCCGCATTCCCAGCATAGTGTTCGCCTGCGACACCGAGCCCGAGGTGACCACCGAGTCTCCCAGCGACTGGGTGACGCTTTACCCGCGCAGTATCGACCTGGAGAACGTGGAGAAGCTGAAGGCGTTCGAGCGCGTCACCGTCGCGTCCACCCTGGACGAGCTGCGCGCGGCAATTCAGGACCGAATCGCGTGCCTGAGCACATCGTCTTCCTGACCGGGCGCCTGGCGGAGAAGAGCCTGCGCCGGGTGCTGGACTCCCTGCGCCCCGCGCCATTTACCTGGGAGGTGCGCGAGATCGGCATCCAGGTGGCGGGGCTGATGACCGCCGACCTGGTGCGGCGCCGGGTGGCCCCGCCGGTGGCTGCCGACCGCATCATGGTGCCGGGGCGCTGCCGCGGCGATCTCGACACCCTGGCTGCACATTACGGTATCCCGGTGGTGCGCGGCCCCGAGGAACTGAAGGACATTCCCCAGCACTTCGGCCGGCGCGGCGGCCCGCCCGACCTGTCGCGCCATGACGTCACCATCTTTGCCGAGATCGTGGACGCGCCGCGCATGGAGGTCGCCGCCATCGTCGAGCGGGCGCGGCGCTACCGCGCGGACGGCGCCGACGTCGTGGACCTGGGCTGCCTGCCGGACACGCCCTTTGCCCACCTGGAGGACGCCGTGCGAGCCCTCAAGGGCGAGGGCTTCGCCGTGAGCGTGGATTCCCTGGAAGGCGATGAGCTGCTGCGGGGCGGGCGCGCGGGTGCCGACTACCTGCTGTCCCTCAGGGAGGACAGCCTGTGGATCGCCGATGAGGTGGCCGCCACGCCGGTGCTCATCCCCGCCAGCCCCCGCGACCTCGGGTCGCTGCGGCGTGCCATCGAGTCGATGCGGGCGAAGGGCCGGGCCTTCCTCGCCGACCCGATCCTGGAGCCCATCCATTTCGGCTTTGCCGAATCCCTTGCGCGCTACCGCGACCTGCGCCGCGAGTACCCGGACATTCCCGTCATGATGGGCACGGGCAACGTCACCGAACTCACCGATGCCGATACCACGGGCATCACCGCGCTGCTCGCCGGCGTGATGTCCGAACTGCGCATTGGCGCCATGCTCACCACCGAGGTCAGCCCCCATTGCCGGCGCGCCGTATCCGAGGCGGACCGGGCGCGGCGCATCATGTATGCGGCCCGGGAGGAGGGGAGCCTGCCGCGTGACTTCGGTGCCGACCTGCTCGCGCTGCACGCCCGCAAGCCCTTCCCGGACTCGCCGCAGGAGATTGCGGAGACCGCGCGCGCGGTGAAGGACCCGAGCTTCCGGGTGCAGGTGGCCGAGGACGGCATCCATGTTTACAACCGCGACGGCCACCGGGTGGCCACCGATCCCTTCGACCTGTTCGCCGGCCTCGGGGTTGAGAACGACGGCGGCCACGCCTTCTACCTCGGGGTGGAACTGGCCCGGGCGCAGATTGCCTGGCAGCTCGGCAAGCGCTACGCCCAGGATGAGGAACTGGACTGGGGCGTCGCCGCTGAGCGCCGCCGCCAGGACCTGTCGGCGCACCATGCGCCCGGGGCCACCCTGCGGGCGCGGACCAAGGAAGGCAGCGAATGACTCTGATACTGGAGACCATCGTCACCACCCGCGCCCCGGACGGGCGCACCCACGTCGCGCCCATGGGCCTGAGGGAGGAGGGCGGCCTGGCGCTGCTGGCGCCGTTCCGTCCCTCCACCACCCTGGATTACATCCTCGCCAGCGGCTGTGCCGTGGTCAATGCCACCGACGACGTGCGGGTGTTCGCCGGCTGCGTGACCGGGCGGCGCGACTGGAAGCTGCTATCCGCGTACAAGGTGCAGGGTGTACGCCTCGCGTGCGCGCTGACCCACACCGAACTCACGCTGGAGCGGGTGGAGGAGGACGGGAGTCGACCGCGGCTGTTCCTGCGCGCCGTCCACCAGGGAATCCACGCGCCGTTCCGCGGTTTCAACCGCGCCCAGGCGGCGGTGATCGAGGCGGCGGTGCTGGTCTCCCGCCTGCACCTGTTGCCCCCGGAGAAGATCGAAAGCGAGCTGGCCTACCTCACCATCGCCGTCGAGAAGACCGCCGGACCGGCCGAGGAAGAGGCGTGGGGCTGGCTCATGGAGCGCGTCGCCCGGCATCGCGCCGAGGCGCCCGCCGGAGCGAACCCGTGACCCGGTTGCTCGCCAGCGTGGTGGACCTGCAGGAGGCGCGGCTCGCCCTCGCCGGCGGCGCCGACATCTTGGACTTCAAGGACCCCCGCCACGGCGC